>JAGCZE010000201.1 GCA_017960415.1 Lachnospiraceae bacterium | reverse complement strand
GAGATGAGGGCGTTGTCTGGACCGCCCGGGTCGATAATGGGGTATTCGGGGCTTACAACCCTTATACGACTTATGTCTGCGGCGACTGGTATTTTGCGCCGAAGGTTCGCCACACTGGCGCTGTATACATTAACGATCTTATGATGTATGAGACTGTCACACTTGACAAATGTATCAAAGGCGAGGCCGATCCTTGTGCCTGGAACGCCGAAGAATCAAAATATAAATGGTATACCGAGCAGGATGGTAACAATACCGTTCTGTATGCGAATTTCCGCGGACTTGATCCGAATAATGAAAAGGTTGAGATCAATGTGCGCCGCAATTGCTTCATGCCCTCGAAGATCGGTGTCGGATATATCACGGTCAGCGGTTTCCTGATCACGAAGGCTGCCACTACCTGGGCTCCGCCCGCCGCCTACCAGGACGGCATGATCGGCCCGCACTGGAGCCGCGGCTGGATCATTGAGGACTGCGAGATCAGCAACAGCAAGTGCTGCGGCATCTCCCTCGGTAAATACCGCGATCCCGAAAATGATATGTATTTCTTTACAAAACAGGTCAAGAGCCCTACCCAGATGGAGCGCGATGCCGTATGCCGCGGCCAGTATCACGGATGGCTCAAAGAGAGGGTCGGCAGCCACATTATCCGCCGCTGCAACGTGCATCATTGCGAGCAGACCGGTATTGTAGGCCGCATGGGCGGCGTATTTTCGATCATCGAAGACTGCCATATCCACCATATCTGTAATTCACAGCAGTTAGGCGGCGCCGAAACCGCGGGCATCAAGCTGCATGCTGCGATCGACGTGACCATCCGCCGCAACCATATCCATAATTGTATCATGGGTGTTTGGTGCGACTGGCAGGCTCAGGGCGCACGTATTACGCAGAATTTCATGCATGACAATCAGCGTCCGGAGGGCGTAATTCCCGCACAGGGCGCGATGTTCTCCAACGATGTCTTCATCGAGGTTGGCCACGGCCCCACATTGATCGACAATAATGTACTGCTTTCAAAGGTTTCGGTCATCATCCCCAGCGAAGGCATTGCCTGTGTGCACAATCTGATGTGCGGCTCTTTCGGCCTGATCAACTCCGGCGTTGACAGCATTGTAAACGGCCAGCGCGAGCCCCGCTACACTCCTTACCACATCCGCCACAGGACAGAGGTTGCAGGCTTCATGACCATTCTGCACGGTGACGACCGCATTTACAACAATATCTTTGTTCAGAAATATCCCGTGACCGATACCACGAAGACTCCCGCCAACAGCGATTATGAGAAGGTAGGAACGGCTGCTTTTGATATTTTCCCGTCTTACGACGAATGGATCGCGCAGTTTGATTTTACAAAGGATCCTGATATGGGTGCCCTGGCCGAGGCGCACTTCGGACATCTTCCGGTATGGGTTGAAGGCAACGCCTACTTCAATGGTGCGGATATCTGCAAACATGAGAAGAAGATGCTGAATGTCAGTGATAGAAATGTTAGCTTGGAATTGGTTGAAGACAATGGCCGGTACACCTTGAAGACCGATCTGTTTGACTATCTGGGCGATTTCAAAGACGGTATTATCAATAGCGACATCTTAGGCTGCGCCTTTGAACCCGAGCAGCGCTTCGAGAACCCTGACGGCACCGCCATCACATTTGATTCAGACTACTTCGGCAGCCACCGCGGTCTCGACACGATCCCCGGCCCCTTCGCAACCTGCCCTGAGGGCGGATGCGTGGAGTTCTGAAAAAACGATGTCCCGTTTTTCCATTCTTGTGCATAGTATTCCATTATAAACTAACCGATCCGTATCTTTTATCTTCCGGATTCTTCCGACGTCTCTGTCTGTGCATGTCCACGGTCGGATTACTTGCCAATTAGCCCAATGTAATCCGACCGCGGACATACACAGACAGAGCCTGTTCGGAATAAGCGATGATAATAAGACACGGATCGTATTTTTTGCGGTCAACTCAAACCTGCCTATCTACATCAGGTCCCGTAATGTATGGCCATCGATATACTCGCTGATCACATTGTCGAGTCCTTGCCAGAATTTGATCGAATGGCACTGATCAATTCGCTGGCAGCGAGGTGCATCCGGTGCAAGACACGCTACGGGCTCGAGGCCGCCTTCCGTGAGGCGCAGTATCTCACCGATCTTGTATTCTTCCGGAGACCGTGTCAGCTTGTAACCGCCGCCCTTGCCGTGTACTGTCTCAACCAGTCCGTGCTTCGTAAGTACCGGCAATATCTGCTCCAGATATTTCAGGGATATCCCCTGACGTGCCGCCACATCCTTCATCGGGATACATTCACCCTGAGAATAGGTTGCAAGATCCGCCATAACCCTGAGCGCATATCTGCCTCTGGTAGAAATCATTGTCATAAACTATCGTCTCCTTTTCTTTTCCCCGCCACGATCACTCCGCCTCCAAGTACCCTGTCACCTTCATAGAGAACAAGCGACTGGCCGGGTGTGATCGCCCGCTGCGGTTCGTCAAATTCAAAACGGCATCCTTCACCTGTAAAATACAGCGTTCCGGGCTGTTCCTTGTGATGATACCGTATCTTTGCACTGCATCTGTATTCATCCGGCAGCTTCTTTTCGGTAGTCAGATAAAGCTTGTCAACACAGGCGGTTCTGCTAAACAGCGATTCATTGTCCGACAGGACAACTTCATTGTTCTCAATGTCTATATGATGCACATACAACGGATGCTCGGCCGATATTCCCAGACCTTTGCGCTGCCCTATCGTGTAATGGATGATGCCCTTATGCCGCCCAAGCACCTTCCCGTTCATATCAACGAAGTTTCCCGGGGTTGTTCCTCTGCGCCACTGGGCTTTATTTTCTATATTTGTATTTTCTGTGGGCCTGCCGTTTTTGTCATTATCTGATCCACGAGTATCCTGCAGATACCTCTCCACCACCGCCGCATAGTCACCGTCCGGCACGAAGCATATGTCCTGGCTGTCAGGCTTTGATGCATTTATGAAGCCGTTTTCCTCCGCAATCCGACGTACTTCGGCCTTGGTCAGCCCGCCCAGCGGAAACATAATATGCTTCAATTGTTCCTGCGATAGCATATATAATACGTAACTTTGATCCTTCTTTTCATCCAGTCCTTTCAGAAGTACCATCTCGCCGTCGCGTTCCTCAATTCTTGCATAATGCCCTGTTACGACGCAGTCACAACCCAGTACCCGGGCACGTTCCAACAATTTTCCGAATTTCAGACAGCGGTTGCATTCTATACAGGGATTGGGCGTATGGCCCGAAAGATAACAATCTGCAAACTGATCAATGACTTTTTCGCGGAATTCATCCTTGAAATTAAAAGCATAGAAGGGCATACCGAGCTTATATGCCACACTCCTTGCATCCTCGGTATCCTCAAGTGTACAGCACTGTTGTCCGGTTGACCCACTAACCCCATCCCCATGGTTCAGGCCGGTCGCAGAGAATGACCCATCAACCCCGTCCCCTTGGTTCAATTTCATGGTACAGCCGATACACTCGAAACCGGCACCCAAA
This sequence comes from Lachnospiraceae bacterium, assembly GCA_017960415.1. Next base: position 3,435 of record JAGCZE010000201.1, on the reverse strand, counting down.
ACCAGCTTTGCGGCGACGCTGGAATCAACGCCGCCGCTCATTGCTATTAAAGCTTTACTCATTCAGAATTTCCTTACATAAAGATTATTTTTCCGTTCCCGGAAAATAAATATCAGCTGAGGCCTTTTCTCTCTCACGGAAAAAAGGTGTTAACGGATATTTCTCGTATCACTCCTGGAACAGGGGTGTTAACAGATACTCCTTGTATCACTCCTGGAACAGGGGTGTTGACAGATATCTGTCACCCGAGTCGGGAAGCAGGACTACAATGTTCTTGCCTTCGTTCTCGGGACGCTGTGCAAGCTGGATAGCCGCATGCAGGGCAGCACCCGCCGAAATACCCACAAGTACGCCTTCCTTCTTGCCGATCACCTTGCCTGTCGCAAATGCATCCTCATTGGCCACAGGTATGATCTCATCGTAAATGGCTGTATTCAGAACCTTCGGTACAAATCCGGCACCGATTCCCTGGATCTTATGTGCGCCTGCTACGCCTGTTGAAAGGACTGCGCTGGTCGCGGGCTCTACTGCAACAACCTTGACCGAAGGCTTTTTGCTCTTCAGGTATTCGCCTGCTCCGGTAATGGTTCCGCCTGTTCCTACACCCGCTACGAATATGTCTACGGCTCCGTCGGTATCCTCATAGATCTCGGGACCGGTGGTCTCGCGATGTGCCTTGGGATTGGAAGGATTGTCAAACTGTGCGGGAATGAAACTGCCGGGGATCTCTGCCGCAAGCTCTTCAGCCTTGGCAATAGCACCCTTCATACCCTTGGCGCCCTCTGAAAGCACCAGCTCTGCGCCGTATGCGGCCATCAGCTGCCTTCTCTCTACCGACATGGTATCGGGCATAACGATGATGATCCTGTAGCCCTTGGCTGCCGCAACGGAAGCAAGTCCGATTCCGGTGTTGCCACTGGTGGGCTCAATGATGACCGAACCCGGCTTTAATGCGCCTGAGTTTTCTGCGTCCTCTATCATGGCCTTTGCGATACGGTCCTTAACAGAACCCGTAGTGTTGAAATATTCCAGCTTTGCAAGGATCTTTGCCTTCAGGCCGTATTCCTTCTCAATATGTGTCAGTTCCAGAAGCGGAGTCCCGCCGATAAGCTGTTCCGATGAAGTATATATTTTTGACATTGTATCATTCCTCCCATATGTTAATCCAAAACAGATTATTTCTGTATTTTATTATCCTTTGCTGCTTAAGTAAGCCTGTCTGGGATCATTAATATGCTTGTTACCGTTCCATTCCGGATCTATTTTCATTATAGCACATATATCGGTATTGGCAACCACAGCATAATACCGTGCATTTAGCTTTCCGTTATTGTCTTACTTTGCAGCCGCAAACGCCTGATCAAGGTCTTCGATAATATCGTCGATATGCTCGGTACCGATCGAAAGCCTGATAGTGTTGGACTTGATGCCCTGGTCAAGCAGCTCGCTCTCCGACAGCTGGCTGTGTGTTGTGGTTGCGGGATGGATGACAAGGCTCTTCACATCCGCAACATTTGCGAGTATCGAGAATATCTTGAGTGCGTCAATGAATCTGAATGCTTCTTCCTGTCCGCCCTTGATCTCAAATGTAAAGATGCTCGCTCCGCCGTTTGTAAAGTACTTCTTGTACAGTTCGTGGTCGGGATGGCTCTCAAGCGAAGGATGATTGATATGCTCTACCTGAGGATGCTTTGAAAGGTACTCAATAACCTTTGTTGTATTGTATGCATGTCTGTCGAGACGCAGAGGCAGAGTCTCAATGCCCTGCAGGAGCAGGAATGCATTGAAGGGCGAAATGCAGGCGCCGGTGTCGCGCAGAAGGATCGCGCGGATATAGGTTACGAATGCCGCAGGTCCCGCAGCATCGGTAAATGCAACTCCGTGGTAGCTCGGGTTCGGGCTTGCGATGTTCGGATACTTGCCGCTCTTTGCCCAGTCGAATTTGCCTGAATCAACGATCACGCCGCCCAGTGTGGTTCCGTGTCCGCCGAAGAACTTGGTTGCCGAGTGTACTACTATGTCTGCGCCGTGCTCGATGGGTCTTACCCAGTATGCTGCCGCAAATGTATTGTCCACTACCAGCGGAAGCCCGTGCTTATGTGCGATCTCTGCAACTGCGTCGATATCCGGGATATCGCTGTTGGGATTGCCGAGTGTCTCAATGTAGATCGCCTTGGTCTCGGGTCTGATCGCCGCCTCAACCTCAGCTGCATTGTGGATGTCAACAAATGTTGTATTGATTCCGTACAGCGGGAGTGTGTGTGCGAGCAGGTTGTAGCTGCCGCCGTAGATAGTCTTCTGTGCAACGATGTGCTCGCCGGCCTTCGCCAGAGCTTCGATAGTATATGTGATAGCTGCTGCTCCTGCTGCTACCGCAAGTGCTGCTACGCCGCCTTCAAGGGCTGCAACTCTCTCCTCGAGTACGCCCTGTGTGGAGTTCGTAAGACGTCCGTAGATGTTGCCTGCATCCCTGAGTCCGAATCTGTCGGCTGCATGCTGTGAATTATGGAATACATAACTTGTTGTCTGATAGATCGGAACCGCCCTTGAATCGGTTGTGGGGTCTGCCTGTTCCTGTCCTACGTGAAGTGCCAATGTCTCAAATCTGTATTTTCCCATATCTGTAATCTCCTTTTATTCTTAAAATGTTGGTGTTTGACTTATTTGATCGACTTATTTTATCTGCTTCCTGTTCGTCTTACTTAACCGTAATCTCAGCGCCAACATCGCATTCGTCCGAATCTGTAATTGTTTCTTACCAATTCTGTTAATAAAACCGACATGATCTTTAACTTTCCTTTCCTTTTTCTTTTCTGCTTTTGCCCCTGTTTCAGACTGATAGGTCAGTTTCTGTTTCCGTCCGTTTCTGTCATTTTTGTACTGCTTTCAAAATCTATGTTCCCGATTATATTACTATCAACCTACCATGTCAATAGGTTTTATTGAAATAATTCAACTCTTTTTTTCTTGCTAATAGTCAAAAGAATATCTTCTGTATTGTTATTTCACAAATGTTTATTACTATATTCACATTATTGTATATCGAACTGGATTTTTTTGTTATTTATGATTGATATATCATTTAGTATGTGATAATATAAGCTTGATCGGGATATCTATATTAGGACGATATCACGACAGCTCTTATAAAGCATCTTATCCATGCCCGTTTTCCATGGTTGTTTACAGATCAGATGACGACAAATTATCACTTTGACATTTTCGGAGTAAATAGCTTTTTATGAAATATCACATATTATACAATCCTCTCTGCTGCTATGGACGCGGTTATGAGGAAGCGCAGAAGATCTCGAAGCATCTGTATTCGGACAGGCTCGAGTTTTACGATATGACCACGATCACTGACTACGGCACATTGCTTTCGGGTTTTGAAGAAGACAGCGCGTTAGTCGTCTGCGGCGGAGACGGAACGCT
>JAGCZE010000200.1 GCA_017960415.1 Lachnospiraceae bacterium | reverse complement strand
TCGCCGGCCTTTTCACGTGTATATTCGAGGGCCTCACGGCTGGTCTGATAGATATTCTTGTTTTCCCTGATAGACTTTTTACCCATTACGTTATTCCTCCAAGATGTATTATTGAACAATCTGACAAAAGAATTGCTCATTTATTCTTATTAAACGAAGTAGTTTCACGTCTGCCTGGCGCTTATGTCTAAATATAGCATTAAATATACATATTGGCAAGACGTATATGCTTTGACGATTTTATATCGGATTCATCATTTTAGGGGATATCAATTTGCTATGTTGTATTATATAGTATTCATGTAAAAGGGAGTGAGGACATCTGAATGAAATTTATACCAATAAACACAGATTTTTGTTTGCAAAATTGTGCAACTTGGTATACAATTGATTTTCAGAGGGGATAATTCTCCCCATTAACTCAGATTTGAAAGGAGAAACAAAAATGGGACTTATTCAGGCAGCATTAGGATCTGTGGGAAGTGTACTTGCGGATCAGTGGAAGGAATTCTTTGTTTGTGATTCGATCGACAAGGACGTTTTGGTGGTTAAGGGAGTAAAGAAGACTTCAAAGGGTTCTTCCAACACGAAGGGTAGTGACAATGTCATCACCAGCGGCAGCGGTGTCGTTGTCAATGACGGTCAGTGTATGATCATCGTTGATCAGGGCAAGGTTGTTGAGATATGTGCAGAGCCCGGTCAGTTTACTTACGATGCATCCACATCACCCAGTATCTTTTCCGGCAAGCTTGGTGAGAGCATTTTGGCTACTTTCAAGGAGATCGGTTCACGTATTTCCTACGGCGGAGATGTAGCAAGAGATCAGCGTGTTTATTATTTTAATACCAAGGAGATCATCGATAACAAGATCGGTACTCCCGCACCTATTCCTTTCCGTGTAACAGATGCGAACGCAAACATGGATCTGGATGTCGGAATGCGCATGAACGCGATCTATACTTACAAGATCACAAATCCTATTCTTTTCTATACCAACGTATGCGGCAATGTTTCAAATACATATGACCGTTCAGAGATTGACTCTACACTGAAGGCAGAGCTCCTTGCAGCTCTTCAGCCCGCATTTGCAAAGATTTCCGAGCAGGGTATCCGTTACAGCGCTATCGCCGGCCATACTCTTGAACTTGAGGATGCTCTGAAGGAAGTTCTGAAGGACAGATGGGCTAACACCAGAGGACTTCAGCTTGCATCATTCAGCATCAACTCGATCACAGCAGATCCCGAGGATGAGAAGAGGATCAAACAGCTTCAGTTCAACGCTTCCTTCAAGGATCCCGGAATGGCAGGCGCACACCTTGTTGGACAGACCGGCCAGGCTATGGTTGACGCAGCAAATAATTCTGCAGGCGCAGCTGTTGGTCTGATGGGTGTTAACATGGTTAACAACATGGGTACCGTTCAGGCAGCTCAGGGCTTCTTCAATCAGGCAGCTCAGAACCAGGCTACCCAGGCAGCCGCTGATCAGTGGAAATGCCCTAAGTGCGGCCAGATTAACAACGGCGGCAAGTTCTGCCCGAACTGCTCCGAAGCAAGACCTATGCCCGCAGCAGCTTGGAAATGCCCTAAGTGCGGAACCGAGAATACCGGCAACTTCTGCAGCAACTGCTCAGAGCCCAAGCCCGCAGGATCATGGGTTTGCCCTAAGTGCGGAACCGAGAATACCGGTAACTTCTGCGGCAACTGCAGAGAGCCCAGACCCTAATTGAAAGTCATTCCGATGGATCTGCCGATCCATGGATGAATTCCTACAGGTATTATTGAATACAGATTGATTTTAAAGATATTGATCTATGCAAAAGCGGATACTCAGCTATCCGCTTTTGTTTGAATAATTAGGTCGTATGTAAATAATCAGGAAAGAGAGGAAGAAAACAGATGGCATTATTAGAGTACAAATGCCCCTGCTGTGCCGGCAAGCTCGAATTTGACAGCACGCTGCAAAAGGTTAAATGTCCTTTCTGCGACAGCGAATTTGAGATGTCGATGTTTGAACAGCTTGATGAAGCTCTTGACTCACAGGTTGAGGATAACCTTGACTGGCAGACATCCACCGTTGATACCTGGGGCGTCGAAGAGGGTATGAAGGCCTACAGCTGCAAGTCCTGCGGCGCCCAGATCGTAATGGATGAAACAACTGCTTCGGGAAAATGCCCTTACTGCGACAATCCGATTGTCATGATGGGCAATCTGACCGGTGACTTGAAGCCTGAACTGATAATCCCGTTCAAGCTTGACAAGAAGGCAGCCAAGGAAGCATTTACGAAGCACCTCACGGGCAAGAAGCTGCTGCCGAGGGTATTCTCCGATCAGAACCATATCGATGAGATCAAACGCGTATATGTTCCTTACTGGATCTTTGATTCGAAAGCTGAAGCCAGCATTAAATACAATTGTACGACGCAGTCATCCCATAAAGAGGGTGACTATATGGTTACGATGACCCAGCATTATATTGCGGTCAGAAGCGGATCTCTTGAATTTGAGAACATTCCTGTCGATGCTTCAAAGAAGCTTGACGACAAGCTGACCGAATCTCTTGAACCTTATGATCTGTCTGCTGCTGTTCCGTTCCAGACAGCATACATGGCAGGCTATATGGCGGATAAATATGATGTCAAGGCCGAAGAAGACGCAGAACGTGTCAACAACCGTGTTAAGAACAGCACTATCCGCAGTTTTAAAGATACCGTTACCGGTTATTCATCGGTTGAGATCGAGAGCAGCAACGTTAACTTAAAGAACGGTACCGCAAGGTACGGACTGCTTCCGGTATGGATCCTCAATACAAGCTGGAACGGCAATAATTATATATTTGCCATGAACGGACAGACCGGAAAGTTTGTCGGCGACCTGCCCTGCGACGAGAGTCTTAAGAAGAAGATCTCGTGGGGAACGGGTATTGCTGTTGCGATCGGTACTTTCGCCGTAGGACTTTTACTTCATTTTTTAGGATGATATAGGAGAAAAAGATTATGAAAAAACGTACATTTATTATTTTATTTGTGCTGCTTTTGACTGCTTTTTCTTCTGTAAGCGCATTAGCGGCCACTTCAAATGTGAGCAGGGTTACGGATAATGCCGGCCTGCTGAGCTCATCGCAAAAATCCGACCTTGAGAATGCCCTGAAAAATGCCAGTTCGAAGGGCGATATGGATGTCGTGATCATCACAACCGATTCAATCCCCGAGTCCTATGATGCTTTCGGCAATGATGCTTCCGAAAAATATGCCGACGATCTGTATGACAGCAACGGTTATTCAAAGGACGGAATCCTTTTATTCATCTGCAGTACCACGAGAGATTATGCTATTTCCACTAAGGGAAGAGGTATAGAAGTGTTCAACGACAGTCAGCTGAGCAGCCTTGAAAATGCGATACTTCCTTATCTGAAAAATAATGACTATAACGGTGCTTTTAATGAATTTGCCGATAAAGTCGCATCCGCAAAGGATTTCAAATTCGGTATGTGGGCTGCGATCGCAGCCGGAATCGGTGCCCTGGTCGGTGCAATACGTTCGGGCAGCTTGAAATCCCAGCTCAAGAGTGTATACAGCAAAGATGAGGCGAAGGATTACATAAAGAAGGGCAGTTTCGTCCTTAACAAGAAATTCGATGTGCCTACCTATGTTACAGTAGAAAGAACATTAGTCAAGAGTTCCGAATCCGGGACGTCGACCCATGTAAGCTCATCCGGCGAGACACACGGCGGAACACATGGGAAGTTCTGATACTTATTAATAAATGATGTGTAAAGGACTGTAGTACTAATATTTTAGTGCGACAGTCCTTTTATTTTTTTACAATAGTAAATAAATTGTTGTTCCGGAATTTTAGATTTTTTAAAAAATATATTGACAATAATGCATGGTTATAATATTATGAACATATGAACAAATGCACATATGTAAAAATGATTGTTTAATGGAGGTGAACTTATGGGAATTCAGATCAGGCTTCCGGTAGAAGACGAGATGTACGATCTGGCTGAACTTTTCAAGTGTTTTGGCGATTCTACAAGGATTAGGATCCTTTGTGTACTGCTTGAAGGGGAGTTCTGTGTGAATGATATTGCCGAAGCTCTGAATATGACGCAGTCGGCTGTTTCACACCAATTGAAGCTTCTGAAGCAGGCCAAATTGATCGAGGGCAAGAGAGAAGGCAAACAGATTTTGTATTCACTTGCCGATGAGCATGTCAGATCGATCATAAATATCGGTCTGGAGCATATAGAGGAGTAGATTAAATAATAGAGACGGAGGAATATGTTATGAAAAAGAAATTTAACCTTGAAGACCTGGATTGTGCCAACTGCGCAGCAAAAATGGAAGAAGCGATCAAGAAGATCGACGGAGTGAACAATGCAAGCGTAAACTTCATTACCCAGAAGATGATGGTGGATGCCGATGACGAAAGGTTTGAAGCGATCATGGATGAAGTTGTAAAGATCTGCAGCAAAGTTGAACCCGACTGCAGGATATTAAGATAATTGAATTTTCGCGCGGAGAAGCACTTAATGAGTGCTTCCCGAAGGAAAACGATGAGTATTAATTAAAGGAGTATCGGACCCTGGGGTCCGACAGGTG
>JAGCZE010000199.1 GCA_017960415.1 Lachnospiraceae bacterium | reverse complement strand
GTCACTTCTTGGAATACTTATCTTCATTGACGACGGGTTCAACTGTCTGACCGTGGGAACCGTTATGAGGCCCATTACGGACAGACTCCGCATTTCAAGAGAAAAGCTGGCTTATATCATAGATGCCACGGCAGCTCCGGTCTGTATCATCGCACCGGTATCAAGCTGGGCAGTAGCCGTTGCCAGTGAAGTCAGTGAAAAGAACGGGTTCAATATATTCCTGTCAACGATTCCCTATAACTTCTATGCTCTCATGACAATACTCATGGTATTTCTCATAAGCTTTACCGGCAGTGACTTTGGCCCTATGAGGAAGGCGGAAGAAGAGGCGGGAAGAAGAACGGGTGAAGATAAGACGGGATCAGTAGCAGATGATACAAAGGGACATGTGATGGATCTGGTTCTTCCGATCGTGGTACTCATCATCTGTGCGATCCTTGGCATGGCTTACGTAGGTGGCTTCTTTGAAGGCGTAAGATTTTCAGAGGCAATAGGATATAATCCGACGGCAGGATTATCCCTTGGGGCCTTTGCAGGTCTTTTATGTGCAGGAATTTTGTATCTGCCGCGTAAGCTTATGAAGCCTAAGGAGTTCATTGAATGCATCGTCAGTGGTATCGGAAATATCGTTCCTCCGATGCTGATACTGATCCTTTCCTGGAGCCTTGGCGGGGTGTGCCGACAGCTGATCGGAACAGGCGTGTTCATTTCGGGATTTGTAAACGGTTCCAGTCTGCCCCTGGGGTTCCTGCCGTTTTTGATCTTTGTGATAGCGGCACTGATGAGCTTTTCCATGGGAACCAGCTGGGGAACCTTCGGGATGCTCATCCCCATCATTACCATGATCTGTGAGACAGAGGCAGGAGCAGGGCTTCTTATACCTGCGCTTGGAGCAACGCTTGCAGGATCCGTATACGGAGATCACTGCTCACCGATATCCGATACCACGATCCTCGCTTCAACAGGAGCTGACTGTAAGCACATAAGACATGTTGAGACACAGCTTCCCTATGCAACACTTGTCGCGATTGTTTGTGCGGTCGGTTATCTGATCGCAGGCTTTATGAAGACTCCAGTAGTAGCTTTAGTTGTAGAAACGATCCTGCTTGCAGGCAGTGTTCTTGTTTTAAGCAACAGAAAAAATGTGAAGGAGGGATAGAGATTTGGAGATCAAAGCAGTTAAATTCAGAAAAGACGGGTTTTATTCACAGCCGTTTGCTTTTGGCGGGGAGGAAGGGCCGGATAAGTTTGACAAAAACATAAGATACAGAGGGAGCCTTCAGAATTATCTGATCGATACCGGCGATGAGGTGATCCTTGTTGATACGGGACTTCCGGAGGGAACACCGGAAGAAGTCCCGGACGAGAACAGTCTCGCATTTACCGGCAAGGACATCTGCACGTATATGGAGGCATTTGCTTCTCTTGGATATAAGCCTGAACAGGTGACAAAGATCCTGCTTACCCACAGACATGCCGATCATTCCGGAGAACTTAAGTCATTTCCCAATGCAAAAATCTACGTGAACGCTGATGAAGTGTCCGCTGACGAGCTTAAAGGACTAAACAATATCGTGCCGGTCAGGTTTACGGACGGGGCTTATTATAACTTCCCTGACAGCCAGAGGATCATGGATGGTATATACATGATCAAGGCCAAGGGACATACGAACGGAAACAGCATCATTGTCGCAGAGCTTGACGGTCTGTTTTATATGATCCATGGCGATATCACATATGTTGATGAAGCTTTATATGAGGATAAGCTCTCTGTGGTATATGATGATCTTGGTGAAGCCAGAAAGACGCAGGATCTGATACGTGAGTTCATAAGAAATCATCCGACGGTCTATATGGGAACCCATACACCCCAGGGTTATGAGAATCTTGAAGCAAAAAGAGTGATGGACCTGGATGCTCCGGTTCCTACGATATTTGCCGAAGTGGATTTTTCGGAAAAGCAGGCAAGCGGTAAATATGTCTGCTCCATATGCGGATATGTATATGATCCCGCTGAGCATGACGGAGTGGCTTTCGAAGATCTGCCGGATGACTGGAAATGTGAGCGATGTAAACAGGGTAAAGATAAATTCAACCCGGCATAAAAATAAAAAAGTACAAAGGGATGATAGGTGGAAAACATTTTTCACAGAATCAGTGTAAGACGTTTTGAAGACAGGCCTGTCGAGAGAGAAAAAACCAAGGCCATACTTCGTGCAGCCATGCAGGCACCATCAGCGGCAAATCAGCAGCCATGGGAATTTTATGTTGTGACGGACAGGAAGAAGATTGCTCAGCTGTCAGAGACTAATCATCAATCTTTTCGCCAACTACTGCATTAATGATGTTTCTGAGATTCATCTTAAAGATTCTGCATAACGAATAGAATGCGGTATTTAACATCTAAGAGGCAGGCACAGTTTAAAAGGATGTAAAACCTGTAAAGGAACATTCGGGATCTGAGATTGCAAAAAATGATGAGAATGAAAAGGTATGCAAATAGGTATTCCAAGGAATGTCGGTTCCTCAAACCTCCTTATTTTATTGTTTTTTTAAGCAAGTTTTTCCGTCAAGTCCGGCTGCCAGCACTGATCAAAAACCCTTGAAAACTAAGCGGTTCAAGGGTTTTTTCTGTCAAAT
>JAGCZE010000198.1 GCA_017960415.1 Lachnospiraceae bacterium | reverse complement strand
GTTCTCTTGCTTCACTCTGGGCATTTCTGCTGTCCGAGAAGGAGAAACTCGAAACTGTTACTTCGATCGCTTCTACCCTTACTCCCTGTGCCTCAAAATTGTCCTTGAGTATCTGGAGCTGGCTTTCGATCGCTGCTCTTGCGGTATCGTTCTCAGCTGTGATCTGTGCTGTCATCACACCGTCCCTTGACTGGATGTTCAGACTCACACGTCCTAAGTTCTCGGGATTTAAATTCATCTCAAGCGAAGTGTTCTCTGCCGAGATATTGACCCTGATCGCATCAACGACCTGATAAACGATGTCTCTGACTGTAACGCCTTCCGCAACCGGCATATCGATATCGGTAACCTGCAGTGCATGCTCGATGCCCTGGATAAAGCTCTGTGCGGGAGTAAGAGGTGTTTTGGCATCCTTTCTCTCAGGTCCCGGTGCTGCCGCTGTTTTCGATGTTCCGGATCCTTCGGTATCGCCTGCGCCTGTCTGTGTTCCTGCTCCCGTATCCGCTGTTTCGGTGGTCTTTGCTACAACCGACCTGTCAACATTGACTTCTACGGTAAAAGGTTCATCATCCTGTGTCTGAACTACAGGTCTGCTTTCCTCTTCGGGTTTGTCCTGAATGATCAGCTTGCCGTTCTCGTCAAATGCGAACTTTGAGAGGATTTCTTCAACGCTTCCCGTTTCAACCGGTCCGATGAACTGTGCAAATCCGTCGCCTTCCAGGATATTTTCAAATTCCTGCAGGTTGATGCCCGCTTCATCAAGTACCGACCGGACAAATTCGTTGATCTTGTTGAACAGATCGTAAGCATCGCTGTTTACAAGAAGATCAGATGTGTCGCTCAAGCCCTCAAAGGTTACGACTGTGAGCTGGATGCTTGTTACCGTGAACATCTGCGAAGGCTCTATGCCGAGCTGTTCGTAGCTGCCCATGAGGTTCTCCGTGGTGGTCTCAAGTAACTGTGCAATACCGATCATCATTGTGTTCAGTATTTCAAGTGCCTTCACACAGTCATCAAGATCCTGTCCGTCCTCTGTTACATTGGTCACGATTTCCGATCCCTGCATATTCTGCAGTTCCTGACTGCCGTTTGCTTCATCTACCGAAGCGTCTGTTTTTCCGGAAGTGTCCGCCTTAACCTCCTGCGTTTGTCCGAAATCTGTGATCGCCGCCTGCTTTTGAACGGCGTCGGTATCCTTTGTCGATACCGGAGTAGCTTCCCTGCCCGTGTCTGTCCGGGTCAGCTTTAAGTCGGTGTAGGTTCTTACATTTCCCTGATTGCTCTGGGCCTGGATCTTGCCGGTCAGCATCTGGGAGAAGTCCTGCCCTTTGGTCACCGTAACCTGACTCATCGAAACCGAAACAAAGGAAGATGTCTGCGCCCCTAAAGACGCTGCGTTAATTCCAACAGATGTCATCCATTGTCCTCCTTTTATTATATTTCAGAGTATATATCGGCAGGAATCATCCCATAATGAATATCTGTTTATTATATTTTTTCGTAAATGAATATTAATTATTTTTGTTCAGACCGGCCTGGATCTTCTTGTACCATGCCTCATCCATATCGTGCATGGTCTGCAGGAGTCTCGCAACAAACAGCTGGTCCATTTTGTTCATGATCTCGGTAGCCTCGGTGGTCTTCATGCACAGCAGTATCTTACAGGTATATTCAAGATCCGCAGTCATTTCTTCGAGAACCTTGGCCGCATTGCCTGGTTTCATGTTCTTGAGCAGATCGGCTTTCTGCTTGATCGCATCATCATACTGGAGCTGTTCCACAACCTGCCTGTAGATCTCCGCCGCAGTCTCCGGATTGATCTCTTCGTAATACTTCTTGTATTCCGAGATGTCAGGGGCCTGGGAATTGTAGACCACATTCTCGTCGAAACGCCTTACCCTTTCCTCAAAGGCCTCATATTCGTCCTCAAAGACCTTCAGCCGGTCGACCTCGGCACGCAGTTCAAGTATCTTCTTGGCATATTCGCCGTTGGTATTCTCCAGCCTGTCGATCTCATTTTCGAGATCCTTAATGTATTCGACCGCTTCTTCGATACTCTTGTAAGGATAATCATCGAAGAAATGCGCATATTCGTCCTCGCCCTGATATCCCGGCAGTATCATCTTCAGACCCGGCACATCCTTAATGAGGGGCGTGAGCGCGGTTCCGACGCCGCCCACATCCATTTTGATCAGCAGCGCAAATATCGCCAGCCATACCAGTATGATCAGGACTACGATCAGGCCCGTTCCGAGTTTCGCACCGAAGCCCTCTCCTTTTTCCTTATTCTCGGCATCAGGTGCATTGTTTTTATCCTTTTTAGCCATTAGATCTTAATTCCTCCCGATATTACCCGTTTTCATCCTGAGCACCCGAGGTGTATCTGTAGCTTACAAGCTCATCTACAGCCTTTCTCTCCTCGGCATCTATCTCCTTCATGTACTCCTCGAACTTCTTCTCTCTGAGTTTCTCTATCGTCTTGCGCTCCTGCACGACCTTGTTCAGCTTCTGTCTGGCCGACTCGAGCTGTCTTTCGGCCCTCCTGACCGCGCCGTCCTGGACTCTGATGCGTTCATTCATCACATCTACCGCATTTTTCAGACGGTTCATCTCCGGGATATCAAGAGCCCCCTGCATGGTTTCCTTGAGCTGCTGCTCATAGCCTTTACGCTGCCCGATGAGGGCTTCC
>JAGCZE010000197.1 GCA_017960415.1 Lachnospiraceae bacterium | reverse complement strand
TCATGCGAAGAAAGGACACCGTATGGCGCTGCTGAGTCTTGCAATTCCCTATGATGTTGCCTGCTATGAGAATGTTGATGCGGTAATATGCGCTTACAATTCCTCGGGAAATGCCCATGATGCAGAGGGAAACGGTCCTTTCAACCTGAATGTAGCTGTAGCTTTTTGCTCGGCATTCGGTCAGTGCGTGCCCCAAGGACACCTTCCGGTTAATATTCCGAAGCTCACTGTCGATGATGACGGCAATAATGTATATTCCGACGATATCCTGTACAAGAGGGGATCGGGGATCACAGATGACGGTAATTGGAAGAAGTGACAGGCAGTAATTCCGCTTATTTACAAAGAATCTTGACCCTTATATGCTAATTTGGTATACTTCATATATGGGGCAAAATATTTTTTCCTTTTCACAAACATTTTGGTCTGATCAGTAAAAGTTCTTTGATCTATCGGGTTTTCATTATATGAAACTGTCGGTCCGAGAGTGACCGTCACAATATATTTCAAAGGGAGGATGATCAAATGGAAAAATTTTTCAAGCTTAAGGAAAGGGGAACGGATGTAAAAACCGAGATCATGGCCGGTATCACCACATTTATGACCATGGCCTACATCCTCGCAGTCAATCCCGGTATTCTGTCGGATTCGGGCATGGAATTCGGCAGGGTTTTTGCCGCTACGGCAATTGCCTCCGCCATCGCAACGATGATCATGGGATTGCTTGCCAATCTGCCTTTTGCTCTTTCGGCAGGTATGGGACTGAATGCGTTCTTTACCTACACTGTCTGTCTGGGAATGGGGTATTCCTGGAAATGGGCGCTTACCGCGATCTTTATCGAAGGTATCATTTTTATCCTGCTCACATTCTGTAATATTCGTGAAGCCATCGTCAACAGTATTCCCGATAGTCTTAAAAAAGCGATAGGAGCCGGTATCGGCCTTTTCATCGCATATATCGGACTTAAGAATGCCGGTATCATCGTTTCAGACGCCGGTACCGTTTCGGCATTGAGCAGCGAATGGTACAAGGGACCGGCTCTTGTAGCGATGATCGGTCTTGTGATCACGAGTATTCTTCTTGTAAAGAATATCAAGGGCGCTCTGCTGATCGGTATTGTTGTTACCACTATCATAGGTATTCCTTTCGGTGTAACTTCTTATGCGGGCGGATCCTATCTTCCCTCGGCTCCTTACTTCTGTGAATTCGCATTCGGAGAGATATTTGCCGACGGCAGATCCATATTTGATTTTATCATCGTAATGTTCACATTCCTGTTTGTTGATATGTTCGATACCGTGGGTACGCTGATCGCATGCGCCGGCAAGTCGGGCATTATCAAGAAGGACGGAAAGATTCCGAAGTGCAAGGAAGCTCTTATGGCAGACGCCGTCGGTACTACCGCAGGCGCAATGCTCGGAACTTCAACGGTTACAACCTTTGTAGAGAGTGCATCCGGTGTTTCGGAAGGCGGCAAAACAGGTCTTACCGCTGTTACTGTAGGTATTCTTTTCCTTGTTTCGCTGTTCCTTGAGCCGCTGTTCGGATCGATACCCAGCGCAGCTACCGCACCCGCGCTGATCATAGTCGGTGTTATGATGATCACTCCTGTTGTGGAGATAGATTTCAAGGACTATTCGGAGAGTATACCGGCATTTCTTACCATGGCATTTATGATATGCGCATCAAGTATTTCCGACGGTATCATGTTCGGTATCCTTTCATACGTTATTCTTAAAGTAGTTTCGGGACAGGCCAAGAGACTCAATGCAGCAATCTGGATCGTAGCTTTGCTGTTTGTGGCCAAGATAGTTGTAGGAATTCTGTAATCTGAGAAACACGGAGGGTGTATGGACAAAAAAAGTCTGAAGCGTGTGATCGATGTTGCCGCAGGCAGGGAAGCCGCTGATCTGTGCATCAAAAACTGCAGGATAATCGATGTCTTCAACAAGGAAATATTCGAAGGAAATGTACTTGTGGCGGAGGGCATCATTTCGGGCTTCGGCGGCCCGGGCTTTCCCGAGGCACATGAGAATTATGATGCAGCGGGTGCCTTTGTTGCGCCGGGACTGATAGACGGGCATGTTCATATTGAATCAAGCCATCTTTCTCCTGCGGAATTCGCGCGGCTTGTTGTGCCGCACGGTACGACCACGATCATTGCTGATCCTCACGAGATATGCAATGTCTGCGGACTCGACGGATTCGATTATATGCTGAAGGCTTCCGAAGAGCTTGCATTGCAGGTTTTTCTTCAATTTCCGTCATGTGTTCCCTGCACTCCCTTTGAGAATTCAGGTGCAATACTGAAAGCCCATGAAATAGCCAAAAGAATTGATAATATCAGAGTGCTCGGACTCGGTGAGCTCATGGATTTCCCCGGTGTCCTAAGTGCCGATGACGATATTCTCGAGAAGCTGATGGTTGCGCAGATTGCCGGTAAGATTGTTGACGGACACAGTCCGGGACTCGACGGGACCGGGCTTGACACCTATACGGCTTCCGGAGTCAGAAATGAGCATGAGTGCGCTGTTCCGGCAGATCTGATTGACCGTGTCAGAAGAGGCGTATATGTCATGCTTCGGCAGGGCACGAGCTGCCATGATGTTTTGAACCTTCTGCCGGCCATCAATGAGAAGAATGGCAGTTTTTGCCTGTTCTGTACCGATGACAGACAATCCGCAAGTCTTCTTGAAGAAGGCCATATCGATAATAATATCAGGATTGCGGTTGGTGCGGGATTGGATCCGATCACGGCAATATGTATGGCGACGATCAATGCCGCTACCTGTTTCGGATTGAAGGACAGGGGAGCCGTGGCACCCGGACGCAGGGCGGATCTGATATTATTTGACGATCTGGATGATCTGCGTGTAAAAGAAGTGTGGATCGAAGGAAAGCTTACGGCGCATGAGGGCGTATATCTTGCCCATGATCCTCACGTTGAGCCGAAGAATGTCAGCAGTAAGATCAACGTAAAAGATTTCTCGGCTGCAAGGCTGAAGATGCACCTTAACTCGGATACTGTTAAAACCATCAAACTGATACCGTATTCGGTTGTGACCGAGAACGTCACTGCGCATGTAAAGACCGATGATCAGGGCAACTGGGTACGTGACGAGAAGGATATTGTCAAGATCGCCGTTGTGGAACGCCATCACGGAACCGGAAATGTCGGTATCGGGCTGCTTGAAGGCTTCGGTCTCAAAGGCGGAGCGATCGCTACAAGTGTGGCTCATGATTCACATAATATCATTGTCGCGGGCGACAATGATACCGATATGGAGCTTGCCGTAAACACACTGACTAAGATCGGCGGCGGCATGGTGATCGTAAGTTACGGAAAGGTCCTTGACAGTATGGCACACGAAATCGCCGGGCTCATGACCGACAGACCCGGAGAAGAGGTTGCACACAAGATAGAGGAACTTGACAAGCTCGCAAGAGAACAGCTCTGTATCAATGATACCGCGGATCCGTTCATGACTCTGTGTTTCATGGCGCTGCCGGTTATCCCCGAACTCAAGATCACTGACAAGGGACTGTTCGATGTAGAGTTGTTCAAACATGTGCCTATAGAGAAATAAACCGATCGTGTATCGGTTTTGCTGTAAGGCAAGGCAGTTATTTTACGGCTATTTATTTACAGCAGGGCAGTTGTTTGAAATTGTCATTGTTTATAATAAGGCAGTTGTTTTGCTCAAGATTTCAGGATCATACAGAATCAGGCTTTCATCCTGCACATCATATATGACTTCTCCGGAAGCATTGTATGTGCAGGATATTTTATTTATACCGCAGTTTGGCTGTAATCCCTTTCCCCAGAATTCATGCAGATCACGGATGCCTTTAAAATTCATGATCAGGGCACGGTTAAGAGCTCCATGGCCGCAGATCAGCACATTTTTGATATTATTGGATCTGAGAAGAGGGACGATAACTTCATTTATGAAATCCGCGGTTTTTGCGAGCAGGGCATCGAGACTCTCAGTTGCAGCAAGAGGAAGAACCTCCTGATTATATCTGAAGGGGTCGCTCTTGAAGAAACGGAACGGACAGCCCGCATCTGCCTGCATTTCCGAGACATTGCGTCCTTCAAATGAACCGAAACACAGTTCTGTAAGCCTGTTATCCGTTATCACGGAGGCAGAGTCCCCGGCCAGGAGACGGGCCGTTTCGTAAGCTCTTTTCAAAGGGCTTGAAAATACCCTGTCGAAAACTATATCATGGGATCTGAAGTATTCTCCCGATTGGGCGGCCATCGCAGTCCCGTTATCATCGAGAAGAATGTCGGTACGTCCCTGGATCAGGTGCAGGGAATTCCAGTCGGTTGTGCCGTGTCGTGCAAGATATATATCCATTTTTAGCCTCGTGTAATAAATACTGACAAAGCAATTATATTTGTTATCTTTACGATTGTAAACTGCTGTATGTATATGTTACACTATTGGTAATGTAATAATTCGTCGATAAACCGGCGTGATACTATTAAAAACGGCTTTCATAAATTATATAGTTTTATCATGTTGCTAATACCATAACCGGAAGAATTATGCTAGAAAACCGGTTATCTGTGTGAAATTTCCGGATAATATGGGGGAAAAAAGATATATGCAGCGTACAAAGTATAGGGATCTGATCTGGATCATTTCTATCGTTATTTTTCTGATCTTTGTTACAGAAGGTCTGGTTTATTACGGCAATACAGAAAATGAGGGTCTCAGGATCGCCCTGAATATTGAAAATGCTATCAAGGCTTATACTGTCAATACCGAGATCAAACTGAGTGATGCATACGGGTTCTGGCAGGCATCAGAAAGCACAGGGCTTGCATATGCGGGACTTTCGGTGCTCACGGTGCTTTATATGGTTGCTGTACTTATTGCTCCTTTCTGTACCGTAGCATTATTGCTTACGCTGGCCGAAAAGACCTGGGCAAGGATATGCAATGCATTATCGAAGAAGAAAAAGACAAGGATCCTTGTTATCGGAAAAGGTGAAAATTATAACCAATTTGTGAAGAATATTTCCAAGGAATGCAGGGTGACCACTTATGTTGACCGGACGATAGAAGATAAGGAGATTGTTGAGCTTATAAAAGCGGGTGTTGATGTCAACAAACTCTATGATTCCAGTATCGAGAAGGTATTTGAGAACCTTGATAAGAAGAAAAAATTCAGCCGGTTCGACGGGATACTGCTGTGTGACCCTGCCGGGCTTACTAATCTTGCCAATTATTCCAAATTGCTTGAAATAATGAAGAAATCTGCCGATAAGATCGAATCGCACCCGGTTTATATCTGTGCGGAGGATGAAGTGACCGCAGAGGTGATCAGGGCGTTTGACGGACTGCACGAGAACGGGTTCTTTACGGTCAATATCATTAATATTAAAGAGGTTACAGTCAATAAAACGCTGCTGGAACACAAGATCCATGAAAACAGATCCAGGGAACATACCGATGTTCATCTGGGAATCATCGGTTTTGGCGATTTCGGACAGAATATGCTGATACAGGGCCTGAATATGTCTGTTCTTTCTCCCGACTCAACTATCAGGGTTGATGTATTTGACCGGAAGATGAGCGATATCCTCGGAGGCTTCATGAAGAAATTTGCTCTTGAAGCAACCACCGGACTGCTTGAAAATGAATGTTTCCCGGATACTTTCAATGAAAATCTGAAAGGCTACAAGCTTGTTTTTAAAGAGAAGCCGTTTGAGATGGACGGTCATGTTGAAATGCATTTCTGGGAGACCGATGCGAAGAAGATCTCATTTAACAACCTGTTAAAAGATTGCAACGAAAAAATGCCGTTCACATATTTCGTTATCGCGACGTCGGACAATGATTCGATCTCGTCGGCCAGCCTGAGTGTTATGGAACTTCTTTCGGGGGCTTTGGATAATAAAGCCGGAACTGGCAAAAACAATGGTAATCAGGAAAAATCCGATAAGATCGATATTCCGATCATTGTAAGAACCAAGGAAGGCCTTTCGATGGATATCATCAAACAGGATGATAAGGAGAACAAACGCAGTAATTACAATTTCATTTCGGTGGATCAGGACAGCGATATATTCTCTTATACGAACCTGATGGATTCGACTGTCATTAATGATGCCAAAAAGTTTAACTGCCTCTATGGGAAGATTTATGACCTTATTTACGATAATACCAAGGACGGTCAGGAGTATGTTCCCGACGGTGAGGACATCCGAAAATGCATGAAGGAAGTTGAAAACAACCGGGAACTCATAGATTCACAATGGAACCAGATGCTTTATAAACGCGAGTCTTCCATCGCCCAGTCCCTTCACCAGTCGGTCAAGAGATGGATGCTTGACAAAAAAGGGTGCGCCTATAGCGTCGAAAAGGATTCCGAATTCCTGAAAAAGACCGAACACAGAAGATGGAACGTTTACATGATCACCCACGGGTATAAATATGCGCCTGTACAAAAAAACGGCAAAACCAAGGATACAACAAGGCGTACACATTCTTGTATCGCAAACTGGGAAAACCTGAATCGGGATCCCGTAACACGCAAGACGGCAGTGTACGATATCCTGCCGTTTATGATCATCGAACAGGAAAAGCCGACAGCAAGCAGTAACAAAAATATCTCCTGATTGCTTGATAATTTAGCATGTATATGCTATTATTGTGGGTGGTTTAAATCCTATCCAAAATGAACTCATAAGGAGGAAAATATGATTTACTCAACAGAAGTTAAGAACATGTGCCCTGTTACACAGGGAGTACATCATGGTGCTGCGCCTATCCCCGAAGAAGCAAAGTGGGTAAAGGCAAAGAAGGTTGAGGATATATCGGGCTATACTCACGGTATAGGCTGGTGTGCACCTCAGCAGGGAGCCTGCAAGCTGTCTCTGAATGTAAAGAACGGTATTATTCAGGAAGCTCTGGTAGAGACTATCGGATGTTCAGGAATGACACACTCGGCAGCTATGGCAGCTGAGATCCTTCCCGGACTTACAGTTCTTGAAGCACTCAATACCGACCTGGTATGTGATGCTATCAATACCGCGATGAGAGAGCTGTTCCTTCAGATCGTTTACGGCAGAACCCAGAGCGCGTTCTCAGAGGACGGTCTTCAGATCGGTGCAGGTCTTGAGGACCTTGGAAAGGGCAATCGTTCGATGGTTGGTACCACATACGGTACACTTGAGAAGGGACCCAGATACCTTGAGCTTACAGACGGTTATATCACAAATATCGCTCTTGATGAAAATGATGAGATCATCGGTTACAAGTATGTAAACTTTGGTAAGATGATGGATTTCATCAAAAAGGGTGAGGATGCCAATGAAGCATTAAAGAAGGCTTCGGGCCAGTACGGCAGAGTTGCCGATGCTGCGAAGCTGATCGATCCCAGACATGAATAATAGCAAGAGTTGAATAGGAGGATAAAACATTATGTCATTATTTGAATCATATGAGAGAAGAGAGCCCCAGATTCTTGCTGTTTTAAAGCAGTACGGCATCTCATCTATCGAAGAGTGCAAAGATATTACAATGGCTGCAGGAATCGATGTTTACAAGCTCATCGAGGGCATTCAGCCTATATGTTTTGAAAATGCGAAGTGGGCTTACACAGTAGGTGCCGCTATCGCGATCAAGAAGGGCTGCCGC
>JAGCZE010000196.1 GCA_017960415.1 Lachnospiraceae bacterium | reverse complement strand
CTCCGAAGCATCAAGCTCACCGACCATTCTGCCTTCGTTCATTATGTATATCCTGTCGCACATACCGAGGATCTCGGGCATCTCCGAAGAGATCATGATCACGGACTTGCCCTCAGCTACAAGCTGATTCATGATACAATAGATCTCATATTTTGCGCCAACATCGATACCTCTCGTGGGTTCGTCAAGTATCAGGATGTCAGGCGTAGCGAACATCCATTTTGCAAGAAGCACCTTCTGCATGTTGCCGCCCGACAGATTACCTACATTCTGTTCGACCGACGGACATTTGATCGCAAGCTTCTGCTTGTATTCATCTGCCGCCAGGAACTCCTTGTCCTTGTCGATAACCGTGTGTGAGCTTACTCCGTCCAGATTCGCCAACGTCGTAGTGATCTTTATTGTATTCGACAGGATCAGTCCGTTACCTTTTCTGTCTTCCGTGACATGAGCCAGTTTGTGTGCTATAGCTTCCTTCACGGTATTCATGTGAACTTCTTTGCCGTCAATGAAGACCTGCCCTGAAATCCTGTCGCCATAGCTCTTTCCGAAAATGCTCATTGCAAGCTCGGTACGTCCCGCACCCATGAGTCCCGAAATACCGACGATCTCGCCCCTGCGCACATTGAAATTGACATTATCGACAACCTTGCGCTCGGAATAGATCGGATGATAAGCGGTCCAGTTTTTTACTTCGAGCTTTACATCCCCGATATGCTTTTCACGTTTCGGGAACCGATCTGCGATCTCACGGCCTACCATGCCTCTGATGATCCGGCTTTCCGAGATATCATCCGTATTTTTGTCAAGAGTTTCGATCGTACAGCCGTCACGGATTACCGTAATCTTGTCTGCGACATAGGAAACCTCATTTAATTTGTGTGAAATAATGATCGAGGTAAGCCCCTCTTTTTTGAACTTCAGCAGAAGATCGAGAAGTGCTCTTGAATCTTCTTCGTTTAGCGACGCAGTGGGTTCATCGAGGATCAGAAGCCTTGCGTTCTTCGCCATGGCCTTCGCAATCTCTACGAGCTGCTGCTTGCCCACGCCTATATCTTTAATCAGAACCTGCGGCTGTTCGTGCAATCCTACCATCTTCAGATACTTCGCCGCAAGATCGTTGGTTTCATTCCAGTTAATGCGGAATTTGCTTCCGCGCTCATTGCCGAGGAACATGTTCTCGCCAATTGTCATATACGGAACAAGTGCAAGCTCCTGATGTATTATAACAATACCCTTCGCTTCACTGTCCTTGATAGTATTAAATTTACAAACCTCGCCGTCGTAGACGATGTCCCCCTCGTAAGTACCGTAAGGATATATTCCGCTTAAGACATTCATCAATGTGGATTTTCCGGCGCCGTTCTCACCTACAAGGGCGTGGATCTCGCCTTCTTCCACCTGCAGATTGACATTGCTGAGTGCTTTCACACCGGGGAAGGTTTTGGTTATGTTTTTCATCTCAAGAAGAATCTTAGCCAACTTTAATCCTCCCTTTCTATCATGTATTTACCTTAAAAATATTTCAAACTTTCTTACGGACATGCAACAGGCGGGACGAGCCCGCCTGCACATCCTATATTATGATTACTGAAGATCTGACTCTTTGTAGTAGCCTGAATCGATAAGCAGCTTCTTGTAGTTGTTAACGTCTGCAAATACGGGCTCGCAAAGATATGAAGGAACGATTCCTACGCCGTTGTTGTAGGTCTTGGTATCGTTAACGGGAGCATCCTTGCCCTTCATGATAGCGTCAACCATCTCTACGGTCTTGGCAGCAAGGTCACGAGTATCCTTGAAGATCGACATTGCCTGCTTGCCTGCGATCATGTTCTTAACATTGGCGATATCACAGTCCTGACCGGTTATGATGGGCCAATTGCTGTGGTTGTTTGCATAGTTGGCTTCAAGTGAGTTGGTAACGCCCATAGCTGTTGAGTCATTGGAAGCCATAACTGCATCAAGCTGTGTGCCGTCTGCATAATAAGCAGCGATGATAGCATCAAATCTGTTCTGTGCGTTCTCTGTCGACCAGCTCTGTGTAGCAACTGTATCGAAATCCTTCTGGCCTGATCTTACAACAAGCTGTCCGTTATCAATATACTTGTTCAGAACATCCATAGCTCCGCCGAAGAAGAACTTCGCGTTGTTGTCGCCGGGGTCACCGGTGATGAGCTCGATGTTGAAGGGGCCTGCGCCGCTCTTCAGGTTCAGCTGGCTCTCAATGTATTCGCCCTGCTTGGTTCCTACCATGTAGTTATCAAATGTTGCATAGTAGGTAACAGCGTCAGAGTTCAGGATAAGACGGTCATAAGCGATAACCTTGATGTCCTTCTCTTTTGCCTGTGCAAGAACGGTTCCGAGTGAATCACCTTCGATCGAAGCGATAACCAGAACCTTGCAGCCTGAGCTGATCATGTTCTCGATCTGTGAAACCTGAGTCTCAACCTGGTTCGAAGCGTACTGAAGATCTACGGTATAGCCTGCTTCCTCAAGCTTCTTCTTCATGTTGTCGCCATCCTGGTTCCATCTCTGAAGATCCTTTGTAGGCATCGAAACGCCAACCTTGGTTCCGCCGGACTTGCCGCTGCAGCCGGTGAAGAGTGTAATTGCCATTACACATGCGAGTAAAACTGCTAAAATTTTTTTCATAAATAACCTCCCATGAAAAATGAATGTTTGATCTGCTGCGGAATCAGCTCCGCTACCGGGCGGGAAAGCGCATCTTTCCTGCCGACAGTTATAGCATAGCACAATCGATGTGGAAATAATTATCACGTATCTTGATATTATTGAGGAAAATGTTAACAAAAAAAGAAGTGGGCTGCACTTTTTTGTCGTGCAGCCTCGCTCACCGCAATTTTTTACCATACATTCAAATACACGTCTTCTTTCAGGTGGAACCCGCTCTCGATGATCACTTCGTCCAGGTTCTCCTTCGTCACGGCTATCGGAGTCAGGCCGATATAGGGAATATCATAGGTTCCGTCATTGATCGTCAAAACATCATCACCCTCCGGGGCGCCGCCCTTCGCGAGGCGGATCGCGCACTCGGCGGCCCGTTTGGCCAGAACTTCCACGGGCTTGTACACGGTCATGGTCTGTGTGCCTTCGACAATGCGCTGGCAGGCCTCAAGATCCGCATCCTGCCCGACTACCGGCAGATCGCCCGCAAGACGCTTCTCCGAAAGAGCCCGGATCACCTGGCCCGCAAGATTGTCATTGCCGCACATGATACCGTTTGCACTCCGGACGGTTTCTTCGTGTTCGTAAATATAATCACCCGCGATCTCGGCACGCCATCCGTCACAGAAAATGGAATCAATGACCTGAATGCCGTCCTCCTCGCATACGGCGCGGAAGCCCTTCTCAACGGCAGCTACATTATTATCGAGAGGTGATCCCTCGAGCATTATCACATTGCCGCCGGCAACGCCGTTGTCAGACAATGCGCGGGCCATCATGGTACCGACCATCTCATTGTCGAAGGTGATATACAGATCGGCGCCCGAATCAGCCAGTGGCCGGTCATAGGCGATGATCCTGATCCCCTCGTCCTTCGCCTTCTGCACCGTAGACTGCAGTGAAGCCGAATCGATGCAGATTATGACAATAACATCCACACCCTTCTTTATAAAATACTCGATCTGCTGCTTCTGCTTCTCCACGTCGCCGTTGGCATTCTGGACATTCACGTCGGCGCCGAGCTCCTTGGCCGTGGAAACGAAAACGTCCCTGTCGCGCTGCCAGCGCTCGATAACAAAGGAATCAAAGCTCATGGCGATCTGTATCCTGTCATTTGAAGGATCGGCCGTAACCTTCTCGGGACCGGCTTCGGACGTACATCCGGCGGTTGCGATCATCAACACCAGGATCATGACCGCAGCCGGAATTTTCAAAAATCTTTTCACTTATTTGCCCTCTCTGTATTCCGTGGGAGTCACGCCCACATTCTTCTTAAAGGTTTTGCTGAAATAGTTGGGGTCCGGATAACCGGACATGATGCCGATCTCCTTCATCGAATATGAAGTCGTGGCCAGAAGCTCCTTCGCCCGGTCTATCCTGAGCCTTGTCAGATAATCAATGAAATTCTCGCCGGTATTTTCCTTGAAAATGCGGCTCAGATAATAGGAGCTGACATTGACCGCCATCGAAAGATCGTCGAGCGTGATATTCTTCGTATAATTTGCGTCAATATAAGCCTTCGAAGCCTCCACGACATCATATACACTCTCGGTCTTGGTCTCGGAAATACTCGTAACCGAGAACAATATCCTGTCCCTGAACCACTCCCACAGACTCTCGGCGTCGGCAGCCTGCATTATTATATTAAGGTAATCGCGGCGGTCCTCGATCTTGTAGGTCAGACCGTTCTCATAGGCAATAGTCTCGGCGCGCATGGCAAATTCGAGGATCTTGAGCCTTACATCCATAATATCCTTGGTCTTGACCCATTCGAAGAAATCCCTTGCAACGCTCAGAGCCGCCTCGGTACGGCCTTTCGCAATCTCCTCAAACAGCTTCTCTTCCAGTTCGATCGGATATTCACCGTTGAAATCGCAGCCGATTGGCAGATCGTCGGCATGGGCGATGGTATTTGTGGTAATGAGCAGGGCATTCATCGCATCCCTGTAGGAATTGTCCATGCGCGAGAGGCGGTTTACCTTGCCTATTCCGACTCTGAATGCAATGTCCATAGTATGGCTGAGCTTGCGCTTCATCTCCCGGGCGTCGGTGATCACGCGCACACGCTCCGCATAATCCATCTTTTCATACTCACAGGGAACCAGGACCGCTATCTTGTTGCCCATGACCGAGCCTACTATGCCGTTGAAGAAGAGCTTGATCAGTTCCCGTATCTCCCTGTAATGCTGCTGTAGCTTCACACTGGACCCAAGAGCATTCGTCATATGGTTGCCCTCTTTCGCATCGCCCGAAACCAGCACCATCATGTAGGCATTCTCCGAACGGATGCCCAGCATCGTCTTGTAATTCTCGATGTCCTCATCAAAATACTCATGGAACAGGATATTGTAAATAAGGCCGTTCTCGAGAATCGGTACAACGGTCTCGAGCTTCTCACGTATCATAAGGTCGTTGGAGCGGCGGTCCTTCTCCTCCGAAACGATCTCCATCGCTTTTTTAAGCGCCGCAACGATCCTCGTGCGCTCCATCGGCTTCGTGATATACTCGATTGCCCCAAGCTTCATTGCTTCCTGTGCGTAATCGAATTTGTCATAAGCCGACATTACGATAAAGACCACCTTCTCATTGGACTTGCGGATCTCGCGCATCGCATCGATACCGTTGATTCCGGGCATCTGGATGTCCATGACCGCAATATCGGGGCGGAAGCTCTCAGCAAGCTCTATGACATTACGTCCGGTCTTCGCAAATTCGACCTCGCATTCGCCGCCGAATTCCTTCTGTATGATGAATTTGAGAGAATCTATAACAATGCCTTCATCATCGGCAAGCATGATCTTGTACATAATTATCTCTCCTTCTTGTCAAGATAGATCACGAATCTCGAGCCCTTTCCGGGGCCGTCGCTTTCGATGGACATGCAGTCATCGGTTCCCGTAAACAGCTTCAGACGCGCAAATACATTATCCATGCCTATTCCGTTCGAATCCTTCTTCTGATCCGAAACCGGACGGCCGTTCATCAGTCTGTCAACAGTCTCTTCATCCATACCCGCGCCGTTGTCCTCGATCCTGATGCAGACCGTGTCATCCAGAGCATAAACGCTCATCTTGATCCTGCCCTCTCCCATCATCTCGCGTATTCCGTGATTGACGCAATTCTCAATGATCGGCTGCAGGATCATGCTGGGCATCTCTGTATCGGTCAGCGACTCGTCGATCTCATTCTCATAATGGATATCACCCGAGAAACGCACATTCAGGATATAGATATAATGATCCACAAGTTCGAGCTCTTCTGCTATCGTAACGGTTCTGTCACCCTTCTTGACATTGTATCTGAAGAACTCCGACATGATCTGGACATACTCGTAGGTGCGGTCGGCGCCCTCCATCATTGCAAGCTGCGCGCCGGCATTCAGCGTATTGAACAGGAAGTGCGGATTGATCTGGGCCTGAAGGTATTTGAGCTGTGCATCCTTCACCTGTGTCTCCATCATCAGCTCTTTTTCCTTCAGACGCCGCTCCGTTTCGGCACTCTGCCGCATCTTCTCAATGTATTCCTGTATGCTCGCCACCATCTTGTTGAACGCTTTTGTAACGACACCGATCTCATCGGACGATCTGACGGGCAGCGTCGAGATTTCGAAATTACCCTGAGCAACCTCATTAGCCATACCCGTGAGGGACTTTAGCGGCCTGATCAGGTTGGTCGTAAGGTTCAGGATCAGAAATGCGGTCGTAAGGATCACCGCACTCATTATGATATTTCCCGCCAGCTCAAAACGCCTGAACGCCTTCAGCATTCCCCTGTAACTCTCGGAATTTTCCTGGAATTGTTCATTGTTCAAACTGTAAATATAGGTATTGATATATCCGTAGAGCTTCGACGCATTCTCGTACTTGCTCCTGTATTTTTCAACGTTTCTGCCGCGCTTCGCGTCAATGGTCTGGCCGACTTCCTCAAGATACGCCGCCGCCATACTCCTGATCGAACGCTCCATCCTGCCCTGCCGGCTTTCGGTAATATTATTGCCGAGCTTCTCGGTCAGATCCGAAAATGTCTGCGTACTCAGATAATAATTTTCGAGAGAATCGCTGGTCTTCGTGTTCAGGTATTCGGTCATGCTCTCCTGTACGCTCCTGACCGAAGCCGAGATCTCGTTTAGCTCGAGGTTCGTCTGGACTACCGTATCGATCTTATCCGACATATTGTTCATCGCCAGCATCAGGACAATATTGATCATAAATACGAGCATATTCACCGACAGCGAAATACCCGTCATCTTGATTCTCAACGGAAGGTTGCGCAGTTTATTCTTGATCCTGGTTCTCAAAGGAAGGTTTTGCTGCTTTTTCTTATTTTCACTCTCCAAAGGAAGGTTGCTCTGCTTATTCTTCATCGGCGCCTCCCTTCCGGTATTCACCGATATTCTGCTTATTTATGACATAACCGTCGGCGGTATAGTACTGATTCGCATTGCCGGTCTCATAATACTCCGTAAGCGCGTCAATGCAGTATCTGCCCATCTGGTCCGTATCTATAGAGATCGTCGCATAGATAACATCTCTTTCGATGCCTTTCAGGATCGCTTCCGAATCATAATAACCGAGGATATTCACCAGCCCAACCTGGTTATAGTCGACAACCGCCTGATACAGGCTGTTGGTGTCATTTTCATTCAGACATACGACAATATCCGGGATATTGTCCTGACCGCTGACAAAGAGCTTTCTGACAGATTCTTCGACAGAAAAATTATTCGAAGCATCTACGGCGATCAGGCTGATCTCTATGGGCTTATGGGTTCCGGGATTCTCCGCCTTGTCCTTCTTCACCGCATCCTGAATAGCCGCTGCAAGCACGTTCTGCCCCGAATCCTCCGAACCCGCATCCAGCAAGACCGTCACATCTATAGTGCTGTGCAGGAACAGCCTGTTTTTTACCATCTCCAGCAAAAGCTTTCCGTACTCCGTACCGAGATTGTAATTGCCTATACCGACGAAGCTCAGCCGCTCGGACTGTGTATTGTCATTCATGAGCGTGATAACGGGGATTCCCTCGTCATAAGCCTTGTTGATCAGCTCTGTCATGCCCTCAGCCTCGGCAGAAGTAACGATGATCCCGTCCGCGCCGGAAGATATGGCGATCTCCATGAGTTCGGTCTGTGAATATTCTCTTGAAAGGTTGTCTGAAATCATCTCAACATAAGCATTCTGTTCTTTTGCCGCAAGAAGTGCCGATGAATACACCGATTTCCAGAAAGAAGAGCCCGGATCGTCGACTATCATCACATAATACTTTTCATAGGTGGAATCCGCCGCTGTCCTGCTGAGAGTCTTGGAAAATGAAATAAACAGCACGATAAGGAGACCGGTGAGTACCGCAAGTACGCCGGTAATGATCCAGATGATGAAAATATTCAGCCGGTTCTGTTTCTCTTCCTCTTTCAAGTCAGCCTCCACTGTTCGCAGTCTTTTTTGATATATACCGTTTGATACACTGCAGAAGAAATCATATCACGTTTTTCGGCAAATAAAAAGTGGTAAAAAACAAACAGCACCAAGACATGAAGGAATCCCTTCATACCCCGGTGCTGTTTATTATCCGTTTGAGCAAAATGCATCATCCGATGCGGTTATTTAATCTTTGTGCAGGTACTTACTTAACCTTTACCTTCACCTGAACGCTGAGGCCGTTGATCGCAAATACCCTGATCTGGCAGGTTCCCTTCGATACAGCGGTGATCACGCCGTCTGCATCTACGGTCGCGATGCTGCTGTCCATTGACTCATATCTGAACTCAGGTGCATGGTCGTCGTCGAGCATCTTCTTCGAAGTATCCTCAAGAACCGTCGTTGCCTTGATAGCTGCGGTCTTGCCGGTCTTTACGGAAATGCTCTCCTTCTCAAGCTTGATAGCCTTTGCGTTGGTGTAAGTTGCGTTTGCGCTTCCTGCGATATGTGCCTTGATACTCTTTGAAAGCTTCACATCCTTGCCGTCTACGGTGCGGTATGCCTTTACATAAACCTTTACAGTCTTGGCGGGATCAAGCTTCTTGCCGTTGAGCTTCTTGAAGCTGTAGGTAAGGGTATCTGCCGATACGGTAGCAATCTTTACGGGTTTGCCCGAACCGCAGTAGTTTGCGAAGATCACATACTTCTCTGCGCCTTCTACGGCACCCCAGGTAACGGTTACCTTGCTCTTTGTAAGCGTTGCGGTATAGCCCATATCGATGTCGGTCTTGGCCTTGGCCTTCTCCGCCTTGGTTACGGGCTTGTTCTTCTGATCCTTGCCGGTATCAGTCTTGCCGTCTGTCTTTCCGTCAGTCTTGCCGTCTGTCTTTCCGTCAGTCTTGCCGCTGTCCTTTGCGCCGTCATCGGTCTTCTTGTCCGACTTCCACTGTGCGTAGATAGTCATATCCGAATCGGGTGTGATATATGCGGTATCAACATACTTAAATCCGGTGCCGTCAGCCTTCGTATTCCAACCTGTGAATGTATATCCGCTGCGGGTGAACTTGTTGGCAGGAAGGGTTCCGGTCCTGGTAATCTGTATAGCATCCATGCTGCCGCTGCCGCCGTTGGCATCAAACTTTACAGTATAAGTGACCGTTGCCGGAACTGACGGAGCGATCGGTATATAAGGTGCTGAAGGTGTTGAAGGGATCTCATTCCACTTCGCGTATATAATGGTATCCGCTGTTACAGTATCTGCTGCAGAATCCCATACAGTCGTGCAAGTTGCTTCTTTGTACCAGCCGCCGAAGTTATAACCGCCTCTTGTCGGATTCTGAGGGAATTTGGGCTTCGCTCCGGCATTTACTATCTGCTGAACCTTAGTCCCGTCTCTCATGTCAAGTATCACATTATATGTGGTACCTGCGGTATATACAATAGCAAAATCCGAGAAATACTGCGAATACAGATATATCTTCCCATTTGCGAAATCGTAATAGAATGTCGCATCCCTGTAATCATCAGGATTGACAGGCTTGGCGTTCAGCTTTTCAAATGTCGTTGCCACACCTTCATGTGTTCTTATAATGGCCGGGTTATTTCCAACTTTGGTCTTGTCCACAGTCAGTTCAATTTCAATGGGTTTTTGAGTATTATCAATATTTTCCGTTGAAGTTCCGTTATCGATTATCTTCTTGATATCGATATTCAGATATTCGGTCTTGAGCTCTGTTTCGTCGATCCCGTCAAATACTATCTTAACCGTATCTTTTATCTTTGTTACCGAACCGGCATCCACACTGTTCTCGCTCACACGCTTTACTTCAAGCTCAACCTTTACAGTCTTGCCTTCTTCTTGCTGATCTTCAGCAAACTCTGTGATATTTGATGAAGCTGCTCCGCTTACAATTTTTTCGGAAGCTGCCGGGTCACCTGTACCACTGCCGGTTCCGCTTATCTGTTCTTCATCCTCGAATGTGATCTTAGCGGGACTGTCTGCATCCCCACCAGCTTCAGTATTTTCGGTCCATTTTGCCAGCAGTGTGGTTGTTGCCCGTGTCACGGTATCCGAAGCAAAATCCCATGCTTCCCCGTATTCGTCATCGGAGTCTGTATTTTCTTTAAACCATCCTTCAAAGGTATATCCGGCCTTTACAGGATCTTCGGGCTTTGTTACCTTGCTGTTATAGACAAGTCCGGTCTGATCGGGAACAGCACTTCCTCCATTGCTTAAAAATTCTACCTTTACGTAAGTTATAGGATCAACTGAATCCCACTTATCGATTACCCGGCTGCCCTTTAATATTTCAGCATGAATATATTTTCCTTCATCATTTTCGGTAACTGTATAGCTGTTGCCCGATACTCCGGTGATCAGTGTCAGATTATTTATAATATGGTCGTCATTGTCTATGGTCGGATCCTTTTGATACCACTTATAAGTAAGTCCGGTAACTGTTTCCGGCTCAGGTATGATCGTTAAGGTTGCGCCCACTATCAGGTCCGGATAATCACATCCTACGTCGCTGAGTCCGGTACATATCTCTGTCTTTACGGGTTCTCCTACCACTGTATTGGCTGTTTCAGCGACTCTGGTATATATTTCATATTCCGTAGCAGGTTCGAGATTCCCGAAAGTCACGCTTAAACTGTCATCACCTGAAGGCAGCACAGCCTCTGACCAGCTTGCTTCTGTTATTACAGTCCCCTTGGGTACAATGATATATTCCTGTCCGTTAATTCCCGGGATACTGAAAACTGATTCGTCCCCGAGATCCATTGCACTCAAATCGGCAGCGATCGTTGCTGTGCCACCGGCTGCTTTTGAAATCGTAACAGTCAGTGGCGCAGGATCAGTATCTTCATGATCAGTATCTCCCAGTACATAGTACCATACATAGTAGGTTCCGGGGGTGGTTCCCGCAGGGATGGTTTCGGAGAAATCCGATTTGTCAGGAGCCGTCTGATTGTCTGTTGAAATGGCATAAACAAAGGTTCCTCCGCTCACACTTCCGGCATTTACAAGTGTAATTGGACTTCCGGTATATGTAAGCTCTCCATTTTCAGCGACTGTAGGCTCACTTGATACCTCAGGATTCGCCAGCGGCCACAGAGACTTAAGCGTTCCGTTGTCATCATACTTCATCGTGATGTTCAGTTGGCCGTTGGAAATGCTATAGGAACATGAAGAATTGTTGGCAGGAATTGCCGCATTTGCGTCAGTGCTGCTACTTCCGCCGGATACATTATCGGAATGGGACAGGTTTCCGTAGACACAGTTCTTCAGAGTGGGGCTTCCGCCTATATCAAGGTTATCATTCGCTCCGGCACCTGATTTGTTGGCTGTGATAACACTGTTTGCCGCATAAAAACCATTACCGGTTCGCACACCGCCTCCAAGGGAAGAAGCCCAGCTGCTCCCCGTAGAAGTATTGCCGGTAACACGGCTTTTCATCATATACACATTTCCGCTACCATTGTTGATTCCACCGGTATGCTGTCCTGCAGTATTATTTGTGATACTGCTCTCGATCGCATAAAGCTTTCCTCCGTAGCCAATCTCGATGACACCGCCGGAATTGTCGGCAGTGGAAGTATTCCCGGATATGGTTGTACCATCCAGCACTACCGTACCGTACATCTTGATTGCGGCACTATAGTCGCTCTGACAGCCTGTGACAGTGCTGTTTTTAAGTATCAATGTACTGCCGGACGGAACGTTCAGTGCCATTCCGGAATCCTTGATCGTCAGGTTGTCGATGGTTACGGGTGCACCGCTTCCGACTTCAAACACATCTCCGCCTGTACGCTTTATAGCATGTCCGTTTCCTTTGATCGTAACGCCGGCAGGCAGAGTCACTTTTGCCGAAATCTCAATATCCGACAATAATTCGATCACGTCCCCACTTGTCGCTGCCGCAACAGCACTGGCAAGGGATGTATATGCGGTGTTTCCGATCTTTGCTACAGGTATTTCACCGAAAACCGTCTCTGTGGTTCCGAGATAATAATCACAGTTGGTATCCGGCCAGCTATGAGCTACACCTATCACAAGATACCATGGAGAACCGTTATTTCCCTCCAGAAGCCTCTCGTATAATGTCTTATCCTCTGAATAATTACTCGCATATCGATCTATCACAGTACCATCCGATGTCGCTGTTTTATCCTTGGAGGATGAGTTGAATGTCAGGGTCACATTGTGCATTTCGTCGTTGGAATCACGGCCGTTTGCAGCTTCCTGATAAAACACATGCTTGCATTCATCAGAGTTAAAATGCAGATCACCGGAATTACTCAGTTTATTATTCTGTCCATGAGCCGGTTCGCTTGCAAACAGGCACAGTCCGTACCCATATACGGTTACGTCGCATAAGATTGAAATAGTCACGGTTACATTTCCATCTGCATCCACAGTTGCTGTATTTACCTGAGGATCATAGGAGTATTCGGATGCCTGCACATGCAGTACATTTCCTGCCATAAATGACATGATCATCGCCAACGACAGGACAAAGCCGAATAAATTTCTGCCTAGCTTTCTTATTTTCATTGCAATTCCTCCTTTAGACTGTTTGTATATAAAAAACCGCCGAATCTGTCAGGGGGCATACTTCCCCCGTCATATCCGACGGTTTTCCATCACGAATATAGTATCCGTTTCCAAACGTCTTGCAATCTCAAGACTCAAAAACGGCGCAGTCAGTATACTATACTGTACTGTAAAGAGTGTAGGTTTATTCTGCATACTTGTCGGGTCCTCGTTTTGTAATTTTTGTCTGAATTATATGAACTTTTCTGTGAATCACTTCACATTTTGGAGAGAAAGACTGATACATACATTATAACGCATTTTTATAAAAATGCAAGATTTTTTTCTTCTATACATAACTTTCCGTATCGGAAAAATTCTATCATATCAATTGGATAATCATTATGTTATAATATTATCAGGCATCCCGTATACTTTAGCCATGATCAGAAAAACAAGGAGATATCGGTTATCCATGGATGAACTTTTGGGCTTTGGCCTTTCGTCAAAAAAGATCGATGATATGTGCAACAGGATCGATGCCATTGCAAGAAGCCACCGGTTTGACGAGGCAATCCTGATCGCCAAGGATGCTATTGTCATATACCCGCATACATTTAAGGTCCTTTATACATGCGCGGATCTGTATTATTATAAATTTCTGGAGAGCAAAGAACAGAAAGACTCCGAAGATGCGATTAGCCTTGTTCCTCACACATATGATCTTTGCCGGAATGGGATTATCCTTTCCCAGCGTAACATCATTACGCCTTATTTATAGGCTAAAATATTGAATTTTCAAGGTTCATCACACCTTATTGATGTGGGAAGTTTGAGTTAATTATTTACAAATAATTCTGGGTATTTTCGGAGTCTTTGGGATGTTCTTCGGATCTGCTCTCTCTGCGGGGACCTTCGGGCTTTTTACATCTGTATTTTTGTCATTTTTTCTTTGTTTTAGAAGAAAAATGCGCTATAATACATATAAAACCGCAAAGAGACAATATATTACACAAATTCTTTTCAGTATGATCGACGTCTCCTTGCGAACATTTTTCAGCGAGGCAATATGGATTATTTATCAACTACTCAGATCGCAAAATTATGGGACGTTTCAAGAAAGACGGTCTTAAGATATGCTACCGACGGAAGGATCGAAGGCGCTTATCTGGTGGGTAACACCTGGATGATCCCGGCAGATGCCAGGAAGCCGAGCGCAGAGGCATTCATTTCAAAAAACGGTGATAAAACACATACCCCAAAAACGGACGATGAGACTCAGACAGGCAGCAATTTCCATTTTCCCCTTTATCTTTACCGGGATTTTTTCAGGCTGAAGGACACTCTCACGAAACCCGAAGAGCTCAAGCTTTATTCTTCTTTCGAAGCCGCACTGAACGGTAATTACGACGAAGCTTACATTCTCGCGGACGAGGCTCTTTCTGTTACCGACGACATTCCGATCAAGATCACCTGCCTGTATATGATGGCGCGTTGCAGCCTCCTCGAGAACAAGTACAACCTTTTTACGAAGCATACACTTGAGATGAACCTGATATTTGCTGAGGATTTTGAGCATAAAAAAGAGATGAGCCTGTTGCTCATCGATCTCGAAACCTATTTTAAAGGCTTTGATTCACTGCTCAATGCCTCTTTTGACCTAAACAGCGGTTTTGGCAGTGAGATGTTCCCGATCGTCACAACGATGTCGCTTTACAAGCATATTCTGGGTTCATTCGATAATAAGAATGAGATAGATACGGCGATGTATGAAATGTCCCTGAAATTATTTAAGGAAATGGGATATATCTACCCTTCCATAATGCTGGCATCTGAGCTTGCAGTAATTTTCTACAATAAAAAACAAACCGACGTTTCTTATAAATACGCGAAGTATGCCTATGATCTGGCCCTTGAAAACAATGGTTTTTTCATGCTGACAGACCTTTATTCCGCAGCTCCGAAGGTACTCGATAAGGCGCTGAAGCATTACCGCACACCCATAGATCCTGCGCTCGTCAGCATGGCCAGGGCTTCAAAGAAATCGTATGCCGGTCTGATGTTTTATCTGAAGAAGCCCAGGTCGCTGTTTTCGCTTATTAACGATGATTATGACTATATCTATTATGCCGTAAACAATTATACAAACAAGCAGATCGCCATAGACAAGAAGATCAGCGAAAATGCGGTTTCCCAGAAATACCGGAGGCTTTACAGGGCATTTAATGCAGAAAACAAAAAAGAGCTCGTAAGCTCCTTTTTGGAAAGTCTGAGTGAGTACTGAGACTTTATCTGTCATTAAAGGTATAATAGGCTTCTATTGCCGCCTCTTTGTCGCTCCAGGTATCCAGGATCTGCTTTTTGACGGCATCCTTCTTGTCGTCATCTTTCTTGTAATCGTTTTTACTGTTGCTTTCACTCTGCTTCTGCGCTGCTTCTTTTGCAGCTGTTGCCGGAGCCTTCTCGGGCGAAACGGCAAAGGCGATCACAAAGCAGATAACAGCTACCACTATTCGTATAGGGTACTTTAATTTAACCTTTTCAAGCACTTCCTCGAATTTCGGTATCGGAAGCAGTACAACCGCTGCCAGCAGGTAAAACACCGAAGAAAGAGACGGCATCCATCCGATCGCAAGTAGCACAAACAATGCAACCAATACCCAT
Source organism: Lachnospiraceae bacterium (assembly GCA_017960415.1). Next base: position 3,248 of record JAGCZE010000196.1, on the reverse strand, counting down.
TTAATGATTTTCTTAACCATAATTAATGATCCTTTCCCCTACACTTAAAAACTACAATGTTGAAAACCGGGCATTTACGAAGCGCCTTCTTCTCCAATGATCTTCCGAATCTCACTGATATCCCGGTCCGACAACTTCTCACGCTTCGCAAATGCGGCAATAAAAGCCGGGATCGAGCCCTCAAAGGTCTTTTCAAGCATCTCATCGATCTGCGAAATCTGGGCTTCTTCCTTGCTGACAAGGGATGTGATGATACTGTCGTTGTTCTTCACCACGCCCCTGTCACTCAGCCTCTTGATCACGGTATATGTTGTCGTCCTGCTCCAGCCCAGCTCTTCACCGCACAGCTTTGCGAGCTGTGAGCTGCTTATCGGTTCATGTTTCCATAATATCAGGCAGAACCTGTATTCACTTTCAAATATCTTCGGTATGGCCATATCTTCCTCCGCATTTTTCATTATATATTCCCCATGATGAGGATCTTAACTCAATAACGAAAATCACTGATTTTCATTATTGAAGATTATAAACCAATTCCCCGCGTTCAACAGCGAACCTGTTATAAAATTGCGCCGCTACTTCGTTCAAGTATGTTTCATCACCAGAAACTGGTTCAAGATTAATATAACTTGAATATGGATTATACGTTCCCCTTATGATCGCATTTTTATCTGAAACATTCAACAATTCAAGTATTTCAATAGCCTGATCCGGCGTTAAAGACAATAATCCGATTCCGTTAATTTGATCGAATGAGATCATACTATTCTTCGGTAGCAGCACACAGGAATAGCTGTTTGGGCTAAACTGCCAAACCACTATCTGGACACCTTCAGACACATCAATATCCTTATAGGCTTCAAACAGCTGCGACATTACATATTCCTCATAAAGTGCTTTAGTGTCCTCATTTTCATAGATCCCCTGAGCTTCGTTTTTATACTTTATCATCAATTCATCGGTTTCTGAATTATTACCGATATCAATAAAATAATCCGTCTCAGCATTGGCGTCCGTTCCGGGAATCTGATTGGCACTTTCGTATTCCGGCTTTTGCAGTAGCCATGTCTCGAATGGCAATATAACGGTTTCCGTCGAAGTCCCTGATACATCCGGAGAAATCCCAGCAGGTGTCGGTTCTGCAAATGCACGATCCGGTAACTTTCCCGGGCCCATCATATCCACAGGCGTTGTGGGAATTCCGCCCATGCCCATATACTCCAAAACGCGGTTCATAACTTCCGTAGCCTTCGCCAATGCATCTTCCCCGGTCTCAAGGTTCACACATCTTAATGTATAATAAAAATAATAGCCATCCTCGTTTACATGCCTGAATTCAGCCTGTTTCGCGGTTGCACGCTCATGATAAGTCTCACTTAGGCGAATGCCTGAAGGTCCGCCATTATTGTTCCGGTTGCTTCCAGACTGCGATTCCCCCGCTTGAGGTTTTTCCGACTGTAGATTTCCTGATTGCAGATTTTCAGACTGCAGATTTCCTGATTGGGAATTATCCGACTGTAAATTTCCTGACTGCAAGTTAGCGTTTTCGGAAGCGTTATGCAGATCGATCTTTAATGTCACCCTGACATCATCGACTGCGTATCCGGTCGTAAACTCGGCATATGTCAGCTTGTTATCCCTGGTCCCGTACCAGGTGAGCGAACAGTGAGGAAGCATCTCGGGATCGAACATATCCTTAATATCAGCGCCGGTATAATTCATAATCTTCAGCCAGTCAGCATCTTCCAGCGGATTCCAGGGCTCAACGCCCAGATAATCCACCGCCTCCTGCCAGGTCTCGAAATACTTGCTGCCGGCTCCGGGAAGACTGCTTGAAATCATCTTCGAGAACTCGTCCTTCTCATCCCATCTGTCCCAATCTTCCTGGATTGCATTATATATATTATCCGATAATATACTCTCAGATTTTGTGATACCGCCCTGCCCACCGGTCAATCCGTCGGATGTCAAAGCCTCCGCGCCATCACCGTTTTTGTGCGAGCCGCTACCGTTTGCAGGATCTGTCGCAGTTTCACTTCCGTTAAGCCCTGCCTGACCGTTTCCATCTGCAGAACCCAATGCAGCTTCACCTCCGTTAATCTCTGCCTGTTCCTGCCCTTTGCCATCGGAAGCAGCACTTTTCTTCTGAGCAGGATCAGTCAGGAAACACACCGCCAATACAATACATCCGACTATCGCTGCGGCTATGATCCAAAATACCGGCTTCTTGTAGTTCATTACATTCTTAATACGGTTCTTCACTCCGGTCTCACCAAATGCCAGAGGGCAGGCCGCGATGCGTCTGCGCTTTATGCCAAGACTTGCGTTCAGAAGAGCATTTGAGTAGGAACGGCGCTCATCCGTGCCCATTTCCGAAACAACCTTCTCGTCACATGCCGACTCAATGTCCCTGCACAGAAGGATATACGCCGCCCAGATCAACGGATTGAACCAGTACACCGCCAGCAGTATAAATCCGAGTGGTTTCCACCAATGGTCCCTGCGCGCAATATGCGCTTTCTCATGCGCGATCACAAATTCACGCTCTTTTTCACCAATTCCGTAAGGAAGATATATCCTCGGCCGTATGATGCCCAACAGAAACGGTGAAGAAACAAACTCGCTGAAGTAAATATTATCTACGTGACGAACTGCCGTCATTACCTTGCGACGCAGCAGCACATAGCTGACTGTAGCATATAAACGCATTCCGATCAGTCCTGCCAGCCATAACCTAGATAATATAAATGAGAGAACCTGCGTGGGGTTGGCGCTGTCCTCAGTTTTGCCTTCCAGCTTGCCGTAACTGCTTTTCGGGTTAATTCTTTCTGTTGAGTTTGAATATGATCCATCGTTTCTGACAGAATCAGGATCAATACTGTTACTGTCGGTAATTTGATATATAGAGTAGCTCGTAAGATTTTCATTTGCTGCAGCCTTCTCTATGTCGTTTACTCGTTGATTATCATTAATATCTTCTGCTTGTAAACCATATTTCGACGGCGAAAGCAGCCTGTTTATAAAGTCATCGATCACTGCTATACCGCTGTGTATCTGCGGATGTGCGGTAGTTGTGATATCCGCCGGAAGAACCGCGGCAGACGGAATCAAGCTAAGTCTGCTCTCGAATGAAACCGGCAGAACCAGGCGCAGCGCAACAAGCCCCCAGAGTATACAGAATATCCATTTGGGAGCTTTTCTGAAGATCAGTCTCCAATCTATCACAGCCAGAACCAGCCAGCCCGCTG
>JAGCZE010000195.1 GCA_017960415.1 Lachnospiraceae bacterium | reverse complement strand
GCAACACATTACTGCCTGACAGATTTAAGTCATAGCGAAAGCGAGACTGCTGATGTTGCGCTGACTATCACGGATCCGACCGAAACGGCACCCGGACGCAAGATCTTAACTGCAACATTTACCAATCCTTCATTTGCGACACAGACCAAGGTGGAGATAACTTCTCAGCCTCTTGGCCCGACTCCTGTCGGATGTGATCATAACTGGAACTATGTTGAGATCACTCATGCGACATGCACGGAGGCCGGACTTAAGAAGGGTACCTGCTCGAAATGCGGAGCAGAGACCGAAGAGATCATTCCGGCACTGGGACACGACTGGGATACTGCGGTATATGAATGGATTGCCGATGAAAGCACGGATCCTGTCAGCTATACGGTAACAGCAACTCATACCTGCAAGCGTGACGCGACTCATACAGAAAGTGAGACGGTTAGGGCAAGTAACAGGATCACTACCGATGCTACAACTACTACAGAAGGAGTAAGAACCTATACGGCTACCTTCACGAAGGAAGGCTTCGAAACTCAGACCAGGACTGCGGTTGTTCCCGTTACCGGATGCCAGCATGAATGGGAAGAAGTGATTACGAAGTATCCTTGGGCTGAGATCGTTGAAGACGATGAACAGGGTTCACGTGTTCAGATACATGCCGGCGAAAAGATCAAAAAATGTAAAAAATGTCAGGAAACGAAGAATGAGGATCCCGAGAAGGTACTGATCAAGCCTACATTCAGGAATGGAACGCAGATTGATTTGTATACACTGGCTCCTGATAGTGCAAAACAAGTAATTATTGATGGCCAGCCGGATTTAAGACCTATTCTCGAGGAATTTGGGTCGAGCCTGATATCCGACAACAATACTTTCCATTTAGCCAATACGCTTGGTGATATTTGTGTGACCCTTCCGACATCTAGTGATGGCACCGGAGAATTAAGTATAAGGCTGATGGGCAATACCTATATGGCCGGAGAAAACGCGGATATCAGTTTCAATGCACTTGAAACATGGCTGATAAACAATCCTAACGATAGTTACAAGATCAATGCTGATATTCAATTTACACAAGATCTTGGTTTCGCTTCGTTAGGTCAGTGCATGATGAGCAACGGTCAAATGTTGATAGTATTTGGGGAATCATCTAATTTCGAAACGGTAGTTGAAATAGAGATTACCAGTGACCGACATGTTCACAACTTTATCAATCATCCTAAAACTGATACGCCGCCTTACTATACAACCGGATTAGCGAACGATGAATATTATTATCGTCCATTCTTCAGCTATGATGAATGTGAAACCTGTCATATACTGAGGAATACTGAGACAACAAAACTTAGTCCTTGGGTACACAATCTCGTGACCGGAGACAAGGTACAGATGACTCAGACAGCTACGGGCTGTGCGATCACGGTAACAACAACCCAGCTTCAGAGGGTTTATGATGACAATAAAAATGGGTATGGTATTACTGAAGAAATGGAGAAGATAGGGTATTATTACGGAGATGACAAAACGTATCATATTTCCCGCTCCGGTATTCTTCATTACGTGTTTGAAGTATATTATTCTCCGGATGGTGATCCGAATAATAATCGTAAACAAATATTTTACTCTGTAGATTATTCCGCTCATTCAAATACTAGCGCTTATGATCTTGCAAGTTCAAAGATAAAAGATCTAAACGGAGATTATACTATTGAATATACGGTAAGTGGTACCGGTGCCTCGGATGAAGATTTTTGGCTTAAAAAGGTTGTTCTGCATATCGTAAATGACAATCAACATCAGAATCCTTGATCCGGTATAGGTGATCATAATTAGGATTAATTAATCAAACAGGGCTGTGGCACTTGTTCAGTGTCGCGGCCCTGTTTTTATGTACTAATAGTTTTTTATGTGCGAAAAGCAAAAGAGCAGTTCCTAAAGCTTACTTCGGAGAAAAATATCCGGGCGAAAAAAGATGATCAAATTTTTCCATTTTATGTTGGCTTAATGCTGAGGAAAAAGTATAATCATATTATGGGGTTACGGATAAGAAGTTTACTGATAAAACAGTGGTGAGAAGGGAGAACGTATAATGGAAAAGAACATGGAAAGCTATATTGCAAGAACGAGCGGGCTGAAAGGCAGGGATTATCTTGGGTATGCCATGGGAGATGCCGCGGGGTGCCTGGTATTCAGCCTTGTTACTTCGATCCTGCAGAAATATTACACTGATGTGTTCCATTTAAGCCCGCTGTTTATCATGTTCATGTTTATCGGGGCCAGGGTATGGGATGCGATCAACGATCCGATAATGGGCAGGATATGTGATACGGTCAAACCCACGAGATTCGGACGGTACAGACAGTGGTTTCTTTATGTCTCGGCTCCGCTGTGTGTCCTTACGATCCATATGTTTTTAAAGTTCCCGGGGCTCGGAGGAGAGAACAATTATATCGGCACCTGTATTTATGCAACCGTGACATATATTCTGTGGGGTATGTGCTATACGGTGCTTCAGATCCCTTACGGATCGCTTGCGTCGGTAGTTACGACTGATGTAACAGAGAGAAACAAGCTCTCCGTATTCCGCTCGATTGGCGCTGCGGTGGGCTCCATACCTGTTTTTGTACTGGTTTCGTTTATTTACAAACAGCGTACCGATGCTTCGGGTGCGCCTGTTTACGGCGAAAACGGCCAAATCATTACGGATATGCAGTATACGCCGGTCATAATAGGGGTTACGATCATGTCGATCATATCGGCGCTTCTTCTGCTGCTGACATTTACGCTCAACAAGGAACGCGTTATAACAAAACCCGCGCCCAAGGAGCCCGGAGCCGCAAAGAAAGCAATCCGTATCCTTCTGAAGAACCGTTCTTTTATTGCGGTTTCCCTTACTGCGATGCTTTTGCTTGCCGGGCAGATGTTTACCCAGAGCTTTTATCTGTATCTGTTTAATGATTATTTCAATGCCAACTGGATGAATCTTGCAAGCCAGGCCTGCACGTATTCTCCGATGATCGTGTTTATGTTCTGCCTGCCGAAGCTTGCCCGAAAGCTGGGTAAAAAGGAGATCAGCTCCTTCGGAGTGGCATTTGCGGCATTGGCCAATTTTGTCATGTTCCTGCTCCGGGGTATCGAACCTTCAAAGCTGATGTATATTTTCCTGGCACTCTGCTTTGTAAGCGGCCTTGGGCTGACTACTCTCGTTATGCAGCTCTGGGCCATGGCCACCGACGCCATCGACGATATCGAGGTATCTACCGGATCGAGAGATGACGGAACGGCTTATTCCTTCTTCAATTTCTTCCGTAAGCTCGGTCAGGTCGTTGCCGCGGTATGTGTGAACGGAGCACTCCTGAACATGAATTACAAATATGAAAAGGGTGCGGTACAGACACTTGAGAATTTAAAGAAAATGTATGATCTTGCAACCCTCATCCCGGCAGTATTGTTCGGAGTGATGGCTCTGATCCTTTTCATTTTCTACCCGCTTTCGAAGAAAAACGTTGAAAAGCTTCAGATCGCAAAAGAAGCCAAGCTGAAAGAATCATACGAAAATAAGACGATCGATATAGCATAAAACAGGAGAGTCGGAGAATGTCGGTATTGCTAAAGACCGGATACGGTCTTCTCAAAGGTAATAAGCGCGAAAACTGCAGAGAGTTCCTGGGGATCAGATATGCCCGGGCCGGCCGTTTTGAGTATGCGGTTCCGGTCGATCATGCCGGGGATGAAGGCGAATACGACGCTATGGCTTTCGGCGGGGTATGCCCTCAGATCAGGGCTTACCATGAGCATCTTGAGATTCCCGAAAGGCTGTTTTATCATAATGAATTCCGTGAGGGGATCATTTACGATTATGACGAGGACTGTCTGAACCTCAATATTTACACACCTTTTGAAGCAGAAAATGCACCCGTCATAATTTTCATACATGGCGGCGGATTCGATTCGGGATCCGTCAGGGATTCCTGTTTTGACGGGGATTCTTTATGCAGGAGAGGGATCATTCTGGTTACGATCAATTACAGAGTCGGTGTTCTGGGTTATCTTACCCATGAAGAGATACGGCAGAAATACGGACATAGCGGGAATTTCGGGCTTGATGACCAGCTGACTGCGATCAAATGGGTCAGGCGGCACATTAAGGATTTTGGCGGAGATCCCGACAATATCACGCTGATGGGGCAGAGTGCGGGAGCCATTTCGATCCAGTATTTATGCCTGATGCACGAAAACGAAGGCTTGTTCAGGCATGCTGTTATGATGTCGGGAGGAGGCCTGTTTCCGAAATTCGCGCTGCCCAGACCTGCGGAGAAGACTGCCGCATACTGGCTGGATTTTATGAAGATCGCCGGCTGTGCAACCTTTGAGGAACTCAAAAAACTGGATCTGAAATCTCTCTATGACGCGGTCGACGAGATAAAGAAGATCAGGAAAGACAATGTATATAACACAATGCCGGTTGTGGACGGGTATCTTATCAAGGCTCCGGTGGATGAGCTGATAAAGGAGCCTCTGAAGATCGATTACATGATAGGGTACACCAATAACGATATGTACGCCGCTCTCATGGCTCATATCGGGAACAAATTTGCTTCGGCAAATAACGGATATGTGTATTATTTTGATATTGACGCCCCCGGGGACGACAAAAACGGCGCGTTCCACTCGTCTGACCTGCGATATATGTTCCACACGCTCTCAAGCAGCAGGCGTCCTTACGGCAGTCATGACTATGAGGTGTCGGAACTGATGATGGATTATGTTTCATCATTTGCGACCGACGGCGATCCAAACCGGGAAGGCCGCCCGGTCTGGGAACGAAAGCGCGGCCGGGCGCTGTGCATAGGCCCCAAAGATGTAAGAATGGGAAGACCGAATTGCGTAAAACTGATTTGGAACACAATTACAAAGGGAGACCCGAAATAGGAGGAGTGCTATATGTCGATAATCGCAGCTTTTATGGTACCGCATCCGCCGATGATCATACCCCAGGTCGGTAAAGGCGGGGAGAAGCAGGTTGCTAAAACAACAGAGTCATATATGAGAGTGGCGGAAGAGATCGCGGAACTGAAGCCGGATACTATCATTATTTCCAGCCCGCATTCGGTCATGTATGCCGATTATTTCCATATTTCACCGGGAAAGTAAGCCCACGGGAGCTTTTCGGAATTGGGGGCACACGATGTGAGATTTGATGTTGAATATGATACAGATTTTGTCGATCATATTGCGAACATGGCTTCCGATCGCTTTTTCCCCGCAGGTACACTCGGGGAGAAGAAAAAGGCCCTCGATCACGGAACAATGGTGCCGCTGTATTTCATAATGCAGAAATACAGGGATTTTAAGCTGGTCAGGACCGGATTGTCGGGAGTTGACCTGCTGATGCATTACGAATACGGGATGATGATAAAGGAAACCGCGCAGGCCCTGAACAGAAGAGCAGTTTATGTTGCTAGCGGCGATCTGTCACATAAGCTGCAATCCTACGGACCTTACGGATTTGCGCCCGAAGGGCCGGAATATGATAAGAGGATCATGGATGTATGCGGGAACGCGCGGTTCGGAGAGCTGTTTGATTTTGAGGAGAGCTTCTGCGAAAAAGCGGCGGAATGCGGACACCGTTCGTTTGTTGTAATGGCAGGTGCATTGGACGGTGTGGATGTTGAGGCAACGCAGCTTTCGCATGAGGATGTGACCGGGGTTGGGTACGGGATATGTACGTTTTATCCAAAAGACGGCGCAGAATCCGGTGAAGCGGAAAAGACAAGTGCCGGTATTGCTGCAACAGAAGAGAAAAGTTCCGGTATTGCTGCAACAGAAGAGAAAAGTGCCGGTATTGCTACAACAGAAGAGAAAAGTGTAGATACAGCAGTACCGGGAAAAAACGGTATAGTTACTGCTATTAATGAAAACCGGCAGTTCTTACGGATCCGTCAGGCTCATGAAGAAAAAGAGTTAAACGAAAAGCGGGAAAAATCAGATGCCTATGTGAAACTGGCAAGGGCTTCGGCAGAGTATTATGTGAGGAATCGCAAGATCATGGAACTGCCAGAAGGCCTTCCTGATGAACTGCTCAGCATCAGATCGGGCGCATTTGTTTCGATACATAAGCATGACAGGCTGCGCGGGTGTATCGGTACGTTCCTGCCGACGAAGAAGACTCTGGCTGAGGAGATCATTCAGAATGCCGTAAGTGCGGTTTCAGATGATCCGCGATTTGACCCGGTTGAGGAAAAGGAGCTGAAATGGCTCGATATTAACGTAGATGTACTGAGTACTCCCGAACAGATCGAATCCAAGGATGATCTTGATGTGAAAAAATACGGAGTCATAGTGCAGTGCGGACATAGGAGAGGTCTGCTGCTGCCTGATCTGGACGGTGTCGATACCGTGGAACAACAGCTTTCCATCGCGATGCGAAAAGGAAATATTGCTCCGGGAAGCAAGGTGGACTTATACAGGTTTGAAGTCGTCAGGCACAGGTAGGGCGGATTGTCAAACAGCCCAAACGGGATAATGACGACCGGGGATCGGCGGCTGTAACCGATAACGGTCATGATCGCAAGAAGAGGACGGAAAATGGCGGAATGTGATGTATGTTTCAGGCATTGTAAGCTGGATGAAGGGCAGACCGGTTTCTGCAAGGCAAGGATCTGCGAAAACAGCAGGGTAAGGGCGAAAAACTACGGATTTATCACATCTGCGGCACTCGATCCGATTGAAAAGAAGCCATTGAAACGTTATAAACCAGGCAAAAAGGTGCTTTCACTGGGGTCTTACGGCTGTAATTTGAGGTGCCCTTTTTGTCAGAACAGCGATATTTCCTGGTCGGAAGAGGTTGACTATTATTCTGCCGACCCGACTGCATTAGAACATGTATCCCCTGCAGGAGTAGCGGATACGGCTGTTGAACTGGTGCCGAAGGGCAATATCGGGGTTGCATTTACTTACAATGAACCCCTGACCGGTTATGAGTTCGTCCGGGATACCGCGAGGCTCGTGAAGGAGCGCGGGCTCGATAATGTGCTTGTTACAAACGGAACCGCAAGCCTGAAGGTGTTCGGTGAGATCAGTCCTTATATCGATGCGATGAACATCGACCTGAAGGCATTTACCGACAGGTTTTACCGCGAGCTCATTAAAGGAGACTTTGAAATGGTGAAGGAATTCATCGAACAGGCCGTTAAAACCTGCCATGTTGAGCTTACAACACTTATCATTCCGGGTGAAAATGATAATGAAGACGAGATCAGAGCTTTGAGTGCCTGGATTGCGGGGCTTGAGGGAAAAACACCGGGAACAGAGATACCTCTTCATATTACACGTTTTTTCCCTCGTTTTCACATGACTGACAGGGCTGCAACACCTGTTGAAACGGTTTACAGACTTGCGGATGTCGCCCGGGAGAATCTTAAATTTGTTTACGAGGGAAATGTTTGAGGAAGCCTCGGCATGCGAAGCGCGGCTTGCATATTTACAATAAAGTAGTATAATAATTATCAGTTTTGCTGTTTGTCTGCCCGGTTGCCCCTGTAATGTGCGGGAATACCGGATATAAAGCTGATGAGGTCACAATATGGATTTTACCGAGTTGATTCAGAAAATACATCACAGAGCCTGTGTTCTGGCGGTTGAGAAAGGTCCTGACGGCGAATTCGGGATCATTACTACCGTTGCCGCCAATTTCCCGTATCTTGAGTCAGTCAATAAAACCGATGAGGAATTCGTGTCCGGGCGCCCGTATACATATTACATCAAACGCGACCAAAATTTCGAGTCCATGTGCAAAAGATGCGTAAATGCCCAGAGAAACATACATCAGTATGTAAATGCCGGTCTCTACAATGCATGGCTTGATATTTATATGCTTCCGCTTGAGTCTGATGATGAGAACGTGAAATACTGCCTGTTTTCTTACGAAATGACTACAAGACCGGAAACCGAAAGACTGATGGATGTATCGGAAAGTACCGCCGCAGAGTTCATCAAGACCTGCATAAAGCTTCGGGAAACCGATGATTTTCAAGATGCGATGAATTCTATCATTAAGGATATCAGAAAGATGTGCGATTCCAGTGCCTGCAGTATCCTTCTGACCGATTTTGAAGCAAGAAAATGTTCGATGCTTTGTGTTGATCATGATGATTCATTTGCGATGGGTAATGATGACATAGTTTTTATGGATGAATTCTATGAGATCGTCGAGACCTGGCGGGATCTTATGGCCGGCAGCAACTGCTATATCGTTACCAACGAGAATGATATGAAGGAAGTGGAGGAGAAGGATCCGAAATGGGCCGCATCCATGAAGATTTCCGGTATCTACAACGTGGTCCTTTATCCGTTAAGGCTCAACGACAGGATACTCGGCTATATCTGGGCCTGCAATTTCAACCGTAAGAAGATCCGCATTATCAAAGAAGTAATGGAGATCAATGCTTTCCTGCTTTCGACGGAGATCGCGAACCACCAGATGTACGAGAAGCTGAACATTATGAGCCGTTATGATATGCTGACGGGCGTGCTGAACCGTAACGCGATGAATAACCGTATTGAGGAGAGCAAGGAAGGTATCAGTCCGTTTACGGAAGATTATGGGATTGTTTTTGTTGATGTCAACGGATTAAAGATGACCAATGACCAGAAGGGCCATCTTGCCGGTGATGAGCTGATAAAGAGTGTTGCAAACAGGCTTATGGAGATATTTGACGGATAAGAGATATACCGGGCCGGCGGGGATGAGTTCATGGTCGTTGCCGAGAACTGCCCGAGGAACAAATTCGAGTATCTTGTGTCGAAACTGAAAGAGCAGGACATCAATTCGGACGATCCGAAGTTTGCCGTGGGCAGCTTCTATGACGATTCCGCTCACAATATCGGTGCGGCTCTGCGAAATGCGGATGCAAGCATGTACAACGACAAATCAGAATTTTACCGCGTACATCCGGAGCTCGGAAGACGCAAGACCGAAGCTTAGGAAAATACTTGAAAAGCGTTTTTGGCGTATATAAATTATTCCGGTTTTTATTGACAAACAGGCGCACGAATCATAAGATAGATAGCAAATGTTTTATTTTCGGGCCGGAAGAAGCCGGATGTTTGACAATCAAAACCGGGAAGGGGAGAAATAAAAAGTATGAGCGACATGATTGAAAGCTATGCAAAAGCAGCGGGCAAGGAACTCGCAAAAACCTACGATCCCAAGCAGATCGAAGACCGCCTGTACCAGAAATGGCAGGATCAGAAATATTTCCATGCGGAGGTTGACCGGACCAGAAAACCGTTTACTATCGTGATCCCGCCTCCCAATATCACAGGACAGCTCCATATGGGGCATGCGCTTGACAATACGATGCAGGATATCCTGATCCGTTTTAAGAGGATGCAGGGTTACAATGCACTCTGGCAGCCCGGAACAGACCATGCTTCGATCGCTACCGAGGCAAAGATCGTTGAAACTCTGAAGAAGGAAGGCACCTCGAAGGAAGAACTCGGACGTGAGAAATTCCTTGAAAGAGCCTGGAAATGGAGAGAGGAATACGGCGGAAGGATCGTGGAACAGCTCAAGAAGCTCGGCTCGTCGTGCGACTGGGACAGAGAGCGTTTTACTATGGACGAAGGCTGTAATAAGGCTGTTACCGAAGTATTTACGAAGCTCTACGATAAGGGCTGGATATATAAGGGTTCCAGGATCGTCAACTGGTGCCCGAAGTGTAATACTTCCATTTCCGATGCCGAGGTTGAATATGAGGAACAGGCCGGACATTTCTTGCATATCAAGTATCCTTTCATAGAGGCGGACGGAAGTGTTTCAAAGACCAGATTCCTTGAATTTGCGACGACACGTCCCGAAACGATGCTCGGAGATACCGCGATCGCTGTCAATCCCGAAGATGAGCGCTACAAGGACATGGTGGGCGGACAGGTTTGGCTGCCTTTCGTTGACAGAAAGATCCCGATCATTGCAGATTCTTATGTTGAGAAGGATTTCGGAACAGGTGTCGTTAAGATCACACCTGCTCATGACCCGAACGATTTCGAGGTAGGCAAGCGCCATAACCTGCCTGAGATCAATATCATGAATGATGACGCGACCATCAATGAGAACGGTGCGAAGTTCGCAGGCATGGATCGTTATGAGGCCAGAAAACAGATAGTTGAAGAACTTGAACAAATGGGTCTTCTGGTCCGCATCGAGGACTACAGCCACAATGTTGGTACCTGTTACCGCTGCCATTCCACAGTAGAGCCTCTGATCAAGAAGCAGTGGTTCGTCAAGATGGATGAGATGATCAAGCCTGCGGTTGAGGCTGTGAAGACAGGTGATATCAAGCTCATTCCCGAGAGAATGGAGAAGACTTACTTCAACTGGACCGACAATATCCGTGATTGGTGTATTTCGCGTCAGCTGTGGTGGGGACACAGGATCCCGGCTTGGTACTGCGATGACTGCGGTG
>JAGCZE010000194.1 GCA_017960415.1 Lachnospiraceae bacterium | reverse complement strand
GAACACGGTTAAATGCATATTTCTTGGGACAATCCAGCAATTGTTCCAATGCGCTGTTGCTGGTGTCACATAATACTTCGTAGTGCTCTGTTACCTGCTGTATGGCATCCTCCTGAGGCGTGGTGAAATCCTGATTCATGATTTCATCCACATCAACCTCATAGTCTCCATTATAATAATCGTCGTCATCTAAATATTCGTCTTCCTCGTCATATTCCTCTTCTTCGTCCAATTCATCCTCTTCGGTCAGTACCTCTTCATCATCCAAATATTCATCTTCCGCATATTCATCTTCCCCATATAATTTCTCCGATTCATCTGTAGTATTGTCTGTCTCTGCATTCTGAACCTCATAGCCCTCTGCTTCATCAAACTCCTCTTCATCAAAATCGAATCCGTAGCCATTTTTGAGAGCATCATTGTCTTCATCTTCATCAAGCCCGGTAAATTCTCCGATTTTTACGCCGTCTTCACTGACCAGATCCGTAACAGGCATTTCAGGAACAATGCTCTCCTGTTTCGGAGCGCATTCCAGCTCGATCTCGGGAGGAAGTGCCTGTATCCGGTCAACCTTCACACCGGCGTCAGGATTGCCGTATACAAACTCCGGAAGATCCTTAATATCGGTATTGCCGCCGTACTCCTTCAAAAGATCCCTGTACAGGCCTGAAGGGTTGCTCTCACAGAAGCCTACGGTATCATATGATGAATACCCGAATGTGATGCTCTTGCCGTCAAACAGCATGAGCGTCCTTAATATATTCTTCTCTCTGCGTACAGCCTCATTTTCAACCGTAGGCTTATATCCCGCGCCCAGGTACTCGTTCATTTCATTATCGAACAGGATCGGAGACTGTGTCGTATCGCCCTGCATATCCTTCAGCGACAGACCGGTCACATACACATTGTCCCTGTCGATAATATCCCACTCACCGAGCCTCTTTACCAGAACCGACCCGGAATCCGGCCTGTCGGACACAGTGATCCTGTCAGTCAGTTCACGTATCAGCCTGATATTCTCGGCAAGTTCATGAGTATCACTGTCAAATTCAGTAGCTGTGCTAACGCGATAAACAGCCTCCATGCCGACAGCAAATTCAGGCGAAGGCATGCCGTATGTCTTCACGAACTCCACCAATGCCGAGCAGATCACATACGCATTTACCGCACCGGCACCGTCATAGGCCCTTGTTCCGTCGCCGAATATATTTAACACCGCTTTATGCATCCCCAGTATCTTTGAAAGATCGTCAAGATACTTTTCCTGTGCCTCATCCGGCTGTTTCAGCGAGGCTCTCTTATCGGCTATATAATTTTCCTCAAACTCAATAAATTCAGCATTTCTTTCATAGCCCCAGCCTAAAGAAAAACCTTCCCTGCCCGCTTTCAAGACATGGTTAAAATACCTCTGCCCGGCCAGAAGATTACGTTTCTTTCCCTCTTCCTCACTGAACACAGCCAGTACGGGGCTCAAAAGCACGGCCTCCAGACCGGTTTCGGAGAAGTCATCCTCCGCCCAGTCAAGTATCCTGCGCACCAGTGCGATATAGGCATTATCAGCTACCGGGTACCCCGATACTATGCGTGTTTCGATCCGGTTCCCGCGCAGCGCAGACGTAACAGCCGGAAGCTGAGTCTGCGATGAATGCAGCACAGCAACGCTTCCGTAGCGAAGCTTCCCGGCAAAAATATCATTTGCTATATAATTTGCTTCGTTAAATGCTCCGTAGCCCTTGTAGAATACAGCTTTTCCGGCGATATTGCACAGAGATTTTACTGAAAGCTCTTCCGTAAACAGCTTCAAACAACTGTCAGAGTTACATCCGAGAACATTCTCCAGAATCCTTTTTTCAAGGCCCGAATACCCTTCCGTATCCTCTGCCAGATAATATACATCCGCTCCAAGTATCGCCCTGACCTCTCCGACAGACATCGAAATACTCCGAACATATTGATATAAAGCTACCGTATCCAGGATTTTCCGGTCTATCAGAGCCTGCTCATATCGGGAAATGATCTTCTTCAGGTCGTCAATACGCTCATTGGCCGGTTCTTTCCCGGTCCAGCCGTTCGATCTGATCAGATTCACGATCCTGAACATCTCTGCCGCCGTAGCAACATCCATCATATTAGGATTCTTAAAATATGACTGATTCTCGCTGTCCCTGACGACCACGCTCCTGAGCAGCATCATGGCTTCTTTGGAGTCTGCAAGTCTAAAATCGCTTCGGTAACCGCTTTCGGCGCAGCTCCACATATAAAGCATTTCCGCAGCCTGGCGCAATGTCATACAGCTTACGTTGCATACAGGTGCCCCGGTCTTGCCCTCGTGGTGGCGCAGAAGGGCCTGTCCCCTGCCAAGATTAGACACTATCAAAATCTTTTTTCTGTGATCTTTGGAATTCAAGAAGTCTGAAATCGTCATATAATCTCCTTAAAATGTGTTGATATTTCCTATATTTTGCCATAGTATTCTGTTTTTTTCAAGTCTCTATGAGCGGAATATCCGGGTAACTGTATATACTGCGAAGGAACCTCAGGCATCGAGTATCTTGTCTGCAATTCCGTAGGCCACGCTCTCTGCGGCGTCCATGTAATAATCAGCCTCAATGTCCTTCTCGATCTTCTCAGTGGGCTGCTTGCAGTTTGCAGCAAGCACATCGATCAATTCGCGTTTCTTACGTGATATATGATCCGCCATAATGCGAATATCGCTTTCCTTTCCTTCAAATGCCCCTGAAGGCTGATGAATAAGGACTTCCGAATGTTTCAGCATGTATCTCTTCCCCGGAGTACCCGAGGAGAAGATCACAGCTCCCATGCTGGCTGCAATACCGCTGCACACAGTCACAACGTCGCACTTTGTGTGATTCATCACATCTATGATACTCATTCCTGCGCTTACGCT
>JAGCZE010000017.1 GCA_017960415.1 Lachnospiraceae bacterium | reverse complement strand
CGCACAATGGCTTTTTAATGTTCACTTTAACTTCAGGAAATGCATTTTTCCACTTTTGTCCTCTGAAAATTTCGGCTTATCTCCGACAAATGACATATAGGCGTTCTGAAGCTCCGAAGAAAGCCGTCCTGCACAGTCGGGACAATATCTTCCCGATCTTATATCGCAGCCGCAGACCTCACATTTGATATATATTGGGGACCCTTCGGGTATCTCTAATCTGCTTTCAAGCAGATATCTTCTTATCGTCTTCTCTGTTACGCCGGTAGCTTCGGAAATCTCATACATATTGGCCGTACCGTGTTCGTTCAGATAATCCCGTACCCTGCCGAACTCTTCTTCATCAAGCTCTCTGCAGGAACGACACAGTACAGCACCGAATCCCGGGTAAGTGATAACCCGTCCGCACCGGGAACAAGTCATTACAGACTGATCAGGCATAAATACCTCCATTGCCCCATAATTCCAAAAAACCTTAACAGCCGCCCGCAGCAGCAAGCTGCAGGCGGCTAAATACATCTCAAATCATTATAATATCTTTCTTACCCAGCCAAACTTATCCTCGATCCTGCCCATCTGGATGCCTGTAAGGGTATCGTAGAGCTTCTTCGTGATCGGGCCCATCTCGTCCATACCGCTGGGCAGACAGATCTCCTTACCGTGATCAACGATCTTGCCGACAGGCGAAATAACGGCTGCAGTTCCGCACAGACCGCATTCCGCAAAATCTTTAACCTCATCAAGAGTTACTTCGCGCTCTTCGGCTTCAAGTCCCAGATATTCCTTCGCAACGATAACCAGCGAACGTCGGGTGATCGAAGGCAGGATGCTGCCCGATTTGGGCGTAACAACCTTACCGTCCTTTGTAACGAACAGGAAGTTCGCACCGCCGGTCTCTTCAACCTTGGTCCTTGTAGCGGGATCAAGATACATATTCTCATCAAAGCCCTCTGCGTGAGCCGTAACGATGGCATGAAGGCTCATCGCATAGTTCAGGCCGGCTTTAATATGACCGGTTCCGTTGGGAGCGGCTCTGTCGAAATCGCTGACCTTGATCGTAAGGGGCTTTGCTCCACCCTTGAAATAAGGTCCGACGGGAGTTCCGAACATTCTGAACTGGTACTCTGTTGCAGGCTTAACACCTATAACAGGATTGGTTCCGAACATATACGGACGGATATAAAATGTCGCGCCGCTTCCGTAAGGAGGAACATAGGCGGCATTTGCCTTAACAACCTCATCCACTGCCTCAATGAAACGTTCCTGAGGGAAAACGGGCATTTCAAGTCTCTTTGCGCTGTTTTCCATACGTTCCGCATTCAGATCGGGGCGGAAACATACAATATGGCCGTCCTCGGTCGTATATGCCTTCAAGCCTTCAAATGCAGTCTGTGCATACTGAAGGACACCTGCACACTCGCTGATCGTAACGGTAGCATCTTCGGTAAGACGTCCCTCATCCCATGCTCCGTTCTTGTAGTCCGAAACATATCTCTTGTCGGTTACGATGTAGCCAAATCCCAGATTGGCCCAGTCAATGTTCTTTTTTTCCATAATCTCGTCCCTCCGTTTATCCTTTACTTTTGTCTTATATGTTGCATAAAACAAAAATAACTTTATTCTCTAATATATCACTTTAAAAGCGCCGTTTCAAGTAATTAGTTTAAAAATATGGACTTTTGGGGTATGAAAATATATAATCTTGTCATGAACATTATCATTTACGATCATGGAAATAAGTTTGACAGTTCGTTCGTTTCATAGAGGTCAATTACATGAAAAATATAAAAAATGATATCGCCGCGCGTAGTTTTAAAAGGGTTTACCTGCTTTGGGGCACGGAAAACTATCTGATAAACAAATGCCGGGATATGTTGAAGGAAGCCGTACTCGGATCCGAATCCTCCGATATGAATTACTCATATTATGACGGCAACAAGGGATTTGATTCGAAAGACTTGATAGAAAGCGTTACAGCGTTTCCGTTCTTTGCCGACTACCGGCTTGTAATAGTTGAAAACAGCGGGCTTTTCGGAGCCTCTGGGGCGGAATTTGCCGATACTGTCGAAGCGCTTCCTGATACCACGGTCCTGATCATTATCGAACAGAATGCGGATAAGCGTACCCGATTATACAAAAGCATCCAAAAGGCAGGTTATATCTGCGAATTCAAGACTCCCGACGCGAATGAAGCCGCTTCGATACTCGGCCGCCATTTCAATGAACGCGGGAAACGGATCTCAACCTCAGCCCTTGCATATTTTATAGATTATGTCGGTGGGGATCTGTTCAATCTCGTCAACGAAGCGGATAAGCTCTCCGACTACACGGGAAGCCGCGACACGATCACCGAAGCCGATATCAACGAAATATGCACGATGCAGATCGAACGAAAGATCTACGAGATCATAGACAATCTCATTATGCATAATCAAAAAAGGGCAATGCAGATCTATTTTGACCTGATCGCCCTCAAAGAATCTCCTCTCGGTATATTAAGGCTGCTGATGAGCCAGTATAACACGCTCCTGCTGGTCAGGGACGGTATGGACTCCGGAAAGTCTGATGCCCAGATCGCCTCCGACGGCAAGCTCGCCCCCTGGCAGGTTCAGAAAAACCGTTCCAAGCTCCGCAACTTTGACCGCCGCAGGATACTCTCCGCTCTTGTCCAGTGCATCAACACCGAAGAAGCCATAAAAATCGGCAATATAGCGGAAAATACCGGAATAGAAATTTTGCTTGCAAATTTATCTTCTTTGTAGTATGATGTATGAGTTGCAAATGACAAGGAGCGGTATCGAAGTGGTCATAACGGCCCTGACTCGAAATCAGGTAGACGGCAACGTCTCGTGGGTTCGAATCCCACCCGCTCCGTAAAGATGTCAGAAACCCGCTTTAATAGCGGGTTTTTGTTTTATGTGGTTTAGCCAGCCGCCAAAGCATATTTCTGCTTTACCATATCTGCCTGCCCTTCTCATCCGGGATACCACTCTTTCGGAAGAAATAGGAATTCACCTGGTCGCACCACTCACGGGCATTGATAAGTTGCCGTTTGAAACGCTCACTGACATTTTCAAAGATCTCGTCATCGATCTTTCCCTTTAGCTGATTCCACTGTTCGGCCAGCTGCTGCGCTTCCTCATAACCTTCAAAATGAGTGTCATAAATGTGCTGGATAACAGTCTTCCCACTATGCAGCTTATGGGTATACGGCAGGTGATGGAAGAACAGCACCAGCTCGTCCGGGCATTTCCCGGGATCGTTATATATGGACGCATTGGGTTCATTATACTGGAAGGCATATCCGGTTCCTTTGTCGGTACGGTCTACGCCGATTCCCAAATGATCTGCCCTGTGATAGGTTCCCCAGCGGTCATATTCGTATCCATCCACGCTGCATCCGTAATGAGTTGCCGGCTGCACCATCCAGCCGATCCCCAGGGGACTGGTATAACGTTCATATATTTCCCTGGACGGAAGCAGGATATTTACTATCCGTTCCACGACTTCCTTCTCCTGTGAGATCGTCATTCTTACAAACTCCTCCGCGATCTCCTTCGCAGAAAGCTCCATATCAAATGCCAGCCTTCCAAAACCGTAAAGATTGGCTCCGGCCAGATAATTGCCGGTCCAGTTAAAATCATTTCCGGTATTGGTCACAGCGGCGATACCGGAATATCTGCTTCCGAAAGTTTCCCCGCTGATTATATCTGCAACCGTATCATTACTCTCTTTGCAGTATGTCTTAAAACCAAGGATTTCCTTAAATTCCGGTATCAGATAGCAGACATCGATCTGA
Source organism: Lachnospiraceae bacterium (assembly GCA_017960415.1). The sequence goes on along the minus strand of JAGCZE010000017.1, from coordinate 2,822 downwards.
TGACCGGTATATTCCTGTGCGATCTGCACTTCAAGCATCTGGTTGGTCTTTCGCAGACCGCCCAAAAGCGGAGAAACCGGCTCACGGATCTGGAAGTCCATTGGTCCGTTTTTGATCTGCAGGATCACATTATCGTGATAATCGCCATCCATAGGCATAAAATTGTCATAGCCGGCCCTGGCTCGGTCCGTCTTCTTATCACGCCAATCCTGCCTGCAGTTATAAACGAAGCACCTCCATATGATGATGCCGTTATACTCCTTAACAATATCCGCAAGCATATTGGCGCCATCCGCCTGTGTCCTACCGTATGTAAACGGTCCCGGGCGTCCTTCGGAATCTGCTTTTACCAAAAAGCCGCCCAGTGTAGGGATACGCCGGAATACTTCCGCCATCTTATCCTTCCACCATGCGATGACGTTTTCATCCAAAGGATCTGCGCTGTCCAGTCCACCGATCTCTATCGTAGACGCATAATTCAGACTCAGGAATAAACGAATACCGTATCCGGCAAATATCTCTCCAAGCTCTGCCAGCTTATCAAAGTAGCGGTCCGTGATCATATAAGATGCTGCCTGCTTCACGTTTACATTATTGATCACGACACCGTTGATGCCGACAGATGCGATCATTCTCGCATAATCTCTCGTCCGTTCATTGATCACGATCTCATTGTTTACGTAAAAAAACGACTCTCCGGAATAACCTCTCTCGATACTTCCGTCCATATTGTCCCAGTGATCGAGCATTCTGAGCGGGTTCGACGGGCGAACTTTCTTTTCTGCAGCATACGTCTTCCCGATCTCCTTCTCGCATGCCACCGTACGGAGCACGTCAAAAACGCCGTACAGTATACCTGCACCGCTCTTGGCATCGATCGCCACGCCGTCTTCCCTTAGAGATATTTGATACTCCTCGCTGTCCAGGATTGTCTTGCCGTTCGTGATCTTTACCGGCTCTGCATTCTCACCAAATACAATCTTTGGTTCAACATCCAACATTGCTTTCAATCCGGCTTTCAACTCCTGCACAGCGTTCTTTACGATCTTTTCCGCTTCATCTGCGCCTGACAGGTAAAATTTCCCAAGCTGTCTGCAATCCCTGTTTACTGTTCTTTCCTTGTAACCGATCCATAAATCCGCATAGGTCTTCACTTCATTTTTCTCCATAATATTAGCTTCACTCAACCCTCTTCATACGGCACATTCCGCTCATCATGATCAGCAGGCCGTCTTCGTCAAATGACAGCTCTGCCCAGGATGACTGAACTTCTCCGAACACTTCCATGTGCTCACCGGTGTCATAGTAATACTTGCCGTTGACATACTTCCAGTCCTGCTTCTGCGCGCAGAACATGCCGTCGCGGTAATCCTGTATCTCGCCGGCTTCGAGAGCTTTCTTAATATCAGCTTCCGATATGCCCGCAGGTGCCTTCATCCAATATACGATCTTATGATCATCGCAGATTTCGGCAATCGTGCCGAATGTCATCATCTGCTGCTGTGCGTCATGCTCGTCCATCTCGCCTGCTGCCAGCTTTTTATCGATATCAGCCTTTACCTCTTCTTCGGTAAACAGCTCCATTTTGCCGTCAATAAACGACATTGCTTTGACCGTGGCATATTTTCCGACGATATCGAGTTTGTTCCGGTCCTCTTCGCTCATCTCAATATCTCCGATATCGGGTTCTTTCGTGATCGTTCCCTCGGCGATCTTCTTCATTGAAACCGCAATAAAGCCGATACTGAAAGCAAGATTTCCATCCTGCATCATCAATGTTTCGGCATTCTTCTTAAATGAACTGTCGGGAATATCAAGGAAATCATTCAATGTATAATGGAACTCAGTGTACCCGGTCTGCTCCCAGGTTCCCTTTATTTCCTTGCCCTTTGAAGTATCCTTCATGACCATTGTGTGGTCCTCGAAGAATTCATAATTGATCGCGGTAAAATCCGTGCCGTCCTCACTCTTCCATTCAGTCGCCGGAATATGCGTCAGATCGTTCGACCACGCGTTTACCAGAAAATCAACCTGCCATGTTCCCACAATAAATTTCAGTCCCTGTTTCAGATCGTTCTCATCAAGTTCCATATACACCATACCCTCTCTCTCATTTTTTTGATCGCAGCCCGACGTATCGTAAATGATCGCACAGACTGCTGATATCACCATTATACCGATTGTCCGTTACAATTGCAAGAAGCAAGCTATCCGGGTAATAGCTTACAAATCGATAGTTTCTCACTAAAAAAACAGTTGTATATTACTATTCAATGCTTACAAGCAGACTATCACCTCCCCGTAAAAGTCGTAACATCGAAGTACTCCCCGCCCCTATAGATCAATATGATCATTCCGCTCTGCGGTGTCGCAAATATCTCTGTCCCCGCTTCAGTGAGTCTTGCAAGTGTTTCGGGTGCCGGATGGCCGTAAGAATTGTACTTTGAACACGAAATAAACGCTGCCGCAGGAAGAGCTCTCATCAGCAATTCACTTGAGGTTGAATATTTACTCCCGTGATGGGCCACTTTTAGCACAGAAACAGGCTCTTCGAGCTTTTTCATATATCTTTTCTCACTGTCCGTTCCGCTGTCGCCGGTCAGCAACAGAGAGAACCCCCCGTACTTCGCCAGTACTGTCAGTGAAGCCGCATTGGCATCCTTATAATGCACTTTTTCCTCCGGAGCCAGAGCAGTAATAGTGAAACTTTCCATCCCTTTACCCACGATAACATCCCCGGCCGCGGCCCGGTATAGCGTAACTCCAGCCTTTAGTGCCGCCACTGCCAACTTGGCCGAATCATCGATATTATAACCGACTAT
>JAGCZE010000193.1 GCA_017960415.1 Lachnospiraceae bacterium | reverse complement strand
TATCTTGAAGGCGTATACAATGTCAACAAGGGTTATTATGTATTCGTGAGGATCGAGAAGCTCCGTTCAAACAGTGAATATGCCATCGTAAAGAGCAATACGCCCGACGGATTGCGACAGTACGATCATATTGCTCTCAATGCTTCGGATGCGGTAGATCAGGCGTTGATATATTGATTAGTTTTACAGTCAATTGATCAGGCTCTGATATATTGATGAAAGCCGGAATTCGGATAAATATGATTGATTATTAGTTATAAATTGGTAAAAATGGGAGATTTCAGATGGTTTCCGCAAAACAGATCCAGTCGAACCTTGATGAGATAAGATCACGTATAGACGCTGCCTGCAAGCGAAGCAACAGGAACCCGGACAGTGTGACGTTGATCGCTGTCAGCAAAATGAATCCTGCTGAAGCGGTCATTGCCGCGGCAGACGCGGGGCAGTATATTTTCGGTGAGAACAGGGTGCAGGAGCTGCGTTCCAAGCAGGATGAGATAGGTTCGTATTCGATGGACGGCAATGAAGTCGTATCTACATTTTTGAATGACAGCCGGGAAGGCATATCTACATTTTCGAAAGACGGCAGGGAACTCGAATGGCATCTGATCGGTCATTTGCAGACAAACAAGGTAAAGGACGCGGTCGGCAATGTTGTTCTCATACATTCTGTCGATTCGTTGAAGCTTGCCGAAGCTATCAGCAAAGAATCAATTAAAAAGGGGATCACAAGCGATATCCTGCTTGAGGTCAATATCAGCAACGAAGAATCGAAATTCGGTCTGTCTCCCGATCAGGCCGGGATAGTTGCGGCTGAAATATCAAAGCTTCCGAATGTGAAAATACGCGGTCTGATGACTGTCGCTCCCTATACAGAGAACCCCGAAACCAACAGGATATATTTTAAAAAATTGAAAGATTTAAGTGTTGACATAAGCTCTAAAAACATTGATAATATTTCTATGGATGTTCTTTCAATGGGTATGACCGGTGATTTTGAAGTCGCCATAGAAGAGGGAGCAACCCATGTCAGAGTAGGGACCGGGATTTTCGGAGCCAGGGATTATTCACATTGAGAACAGGCTGCAAGTCCGGTCAATATCGTTACAGATTTTGTATTATTTGAGATTATATGAGGTTTTATATGGCTGAATTTTTTAAACGTATCCTTGAAACATTGAAAATGCCCGAGGATGATGATGCTTATGAGGATTACGAGCTCGAAGACGTAAAAAAGGAAGTAAGGAGCGACAAGAAGGCGGTTGGTTCGGAGCGTCCCGCTTCAAGATCAGGCGCATCAAAGTCTGCACCTTCTTCGCAGGTTCCTTCCGCTATCGGCAATACACCTGTACGCAAGGCTACTCATACCCAGAGCAACTACGGTACTTCCACATACATCGAAGGAAGCAGCAACAACAAGACCCTTCGTATGGAACGTCCCGAAGGAAGCAAGATCGTGCCTCTGAAGACCACCAGCAGCGGTCTCGAGGTATGTGTTATGAAGCCCAAGAGTCTTGAGGATTCACAGGATATCTGCGATGTTCTGCTGAGTAACTGTGTTGCGATCGTGAACCTTGAAGACAACGATCTTGCACTTTCACAGCGTATCATGGACTTTATTTCCGGTGCCGTATATTCTATCAACGGCAAGCTGTTCCAGATATCGAATCTGATCTTTATCACAGCGCCCGGTTCCGTCGATGTATCCGGAGATTATAACGACATACTGGCTCAGTCCGGTTTTGATGTACCGATCCTGAAATAATTTGAGAGGGGTTGTATTAAATGCTCACACCTGTAGAGATTCAGAACAAGTCGTTTAAATCCGGCGGCTTGGGTTATGATAAAAAAGAAGTTGAAAGTTACATGAAAGAGATCGTTCGTTCCTACGAAGAGGTTTATCGTGAGAACATGGAGCTCAAGGATAAAGTCGGAGTTTTGAACGAAGGAATTCAGTATTATAAATCAATAGAGAAAACACTTCAGAAGGCGCTGCTCCTTGCAGAGAAAACGGCTGAAAACACTAAGGCCGCCGCATTGAAGGATGCCAAGCGTATAGAGAAGGAAGCCACCACAAAGGCCAATATTATGCTCGCAGATGCAAGGAATGAGCTCGAGACTCTTCATCATCAGACCATTGCTTTGATCCAGCAGTATGAGAAGTATAAGGCACAGTTTAAGAACCTTGCCAGAGCCAATATTGAGTTGATCGAATCGGACGCATTCAATATCAATGTTTCGAGTCTTGACGCTTTTATCAACGATCCCGATGCGCTGAAGCCCATCAAGCCGTCTTCAGCCGACAACAATGACAGCAACAGCGATTCGGCTTCCGACGGCGGTCATTTATCGGATATTGTTGATGACAATGAAGAATATGATTTTTCTGATTACCAGCTCGAAGGGCAGGAAGAATTTGATTTTGTTGACATAAATGACAACGAATAAATAATACATAAGGCTCACGATCCTTCGTGGGCCTTTATTTGAAACTAAAACCGGAGGAAATGTATCTTGAAATCAAAGAAAACAGTTGTGCATCTGATCGCTCTGCTTTCATTTATCGTACTTACGGCGATCGACCAGATATCAAAGATCATTATTATCGACAAAATACCTGTTACAGGCGATATAAGCGTGATCGATAAAGTCCTGAAAATAGTATATGTAAAGAATACCGGAGCCGCCTGGGGTCTGTTTAAGAACGGGACGCTTGTGCTGAGTATCTTTTCTTCATTAGTCCTTTGCGTGATCATTTTCATTTATTTCAGGCTGAACTGGGATATAAAGAAGCAGAGATCGTTAATGGTCCTTTGTGTATTTATTGCCTCCGGTGCTGTGGGCAACCTGATCGACAGGATATTACGCCAATTTGTTGTGGATTTCATCTACATTGAGCTCATCGATTTTCCTGTATTTAACATTGCCGACTGCTATATTACCGTGTCAATGTTTGTTCTGGCAGCTTTGCTTATCTTTTATTACAAAGAAGAGGATTTGGAAACGATATGGCAAAAGAGATCTTGATCATTGCCGATGAAAACGGTGAGGGAATAAGGATTGACAAATTCATTGCCGTGCAGAATGAGGAGCTTTCGAGGTCATATATCAAGAAGCTGATCGAAGAAGGGCTCGTTACGGTCAATGACCACACGGTCAAGCCCAGCTTCCAGATTTCGGAGAATGACAGTATTAGACTTACGGTTCCCGAGCAGACTATTCCTGATATTGTACCCGAAGATATAACTTTGGATATTATTTACGAAGATGATGATATCATTATCGTAAATAAACCAAAGAATATGGTAGTTCATCCTGCCGCGGGCAATTATTCGGGAACTCTGGTCAATGCGTTGATGTTCCATTGCAGGGACAAACTCTCGGGTATCAACGGCGTATTACGTCCCGGGATCGTTCACCGGATCGATAAAGACACCACAGGTCTGCTGGTGGTATGCAAAAACGATCTGGCACACCGTAATGTGGCGGAACAGTTAAAAGAACACAGCATTACCCGCAGATACGAAGCGATCTGTATCGGTAGTTTAAAGGATGATCAGGGCGTAATTGATGCGCCTATAGGCAGGAGCCCGAATGATCGCAAAAAGATGTGCATCAATAAGACCAACGGAAAAAACGCCGTAACTCATTACAATGTCATAGAACGTCTGAATGGCTATACCCACATATACTGTGTGCTTGAAACCGGCCGCACACATCAGATCAGGGTTCATATGAGCAGCATAGGTCATCCGTTGCTCGGAGACGAAACATATGGGGGCGTTCGTCCGGGCTTTGCATTGCAGGGACAATGTTTG
>JAGCZE010000192.1 GCA_017960415.1 Lachnospiraceae bacterium | reverse complement strand
TCAAAAAGACCGGCATCTTTCTTAACCTTGATGATCCTCGTAACGGCATCATTGATGCGCTCCTCGGTGATCTTTCCGCTGCTGACTGCATCGGCTATTATCTTCTTTGCTTCTTCATATCTCTGGCCTTCCATGAGCATGTCTATGCCGCAGTTGATGGCACTGATGACCTGTTCCTCATACGTTGAGGGAGAAGTGTTCTCGATGGCCATGAGATCGCTTACGACGAAGCCTTCAAAACCCATTTCATTCTTGAGCTTCCAGATATACTCGCCGTTTTCGTGCATCTTTACTCCGTTAAGAGATGAATAGCTGACCATGATGGTCTGCACGCCTGCATCGATCTGGGCCTGATAGACTTTTATGAGCTCATTTATCTCCGCATCGGAGAGCTGCGCGTCACCCCTGTCGATGAGACGCGGATAATCGCTCTTCTCGCCTGTACCGTATACGACGTTGCCGTCACCGAAATAATGCTTTGCGCATGCGATGACTCCGCCGTCAATGAGTCCCCTGGTATATGCCGTTGAAAGCCTGATTATGGTCTCCAGATCCGACGAATAGCATTCATAATTCCTTCCCCATCTGGGATCCGAAGACTGGGCAACACACGGATAAAGATTCCATAACATGTGGCACTGCTTTGCTTCTTCCGCAGTAATGAGGCCGGCCTGATAAGCAAGCTCCTCGTCGTTTGCCGCACCCTGTCCGATATTGTGCGGGAAATAAACCGCATTGATACAATAACCGACGCCGTGAGCATCGTCCTGGGCCAGCAGGAAAGGTATCCCCGCTTCAGACTCTATGGCTTCCGTCTGATATCCGTCAGACAGATTCCTCCACTCTTCCGCGGTCATCATGCCTTCATCGGCATAGACGGTCCCGTAGCAGTTAGTTTTCATGGAGCCCGTTTCTTTTACAAACTTATACTGTATGGGCTGTACCATCTGTGCTGCTTTCTGCTCCAAAGTCAGATCCGCAACGATCTCTTCCGGAGTCATACCTGCATATTTCTGATACTTAAAATCGTAAGTTTCTTCAGTAGTCTCAATGACCTGTTCCGTCGTTGTTTCCGTATCAACGTCCGCCTTGCATGAAGCAAGAGGCAGGAGCATGGAAATGCCAAGTAACATTGCAATTGATTTCTTCATGAGATTATTCCTTTTATTCTAAACTGTATTTTTCTTTAACTCTCTCGTCGGGTTCGAAGCCGTCCAGGTAATCATCTGCCATGGATATCAGCTGTTCGTATGTGACAGGGTGAACCAGGTAGAGAATTTCTTCACTTTCCATATCCGTATGAGTGAGATCCACTACTACGGGATAACCGGTCTCGCGATCCAATCCGACAAGACTGCAGTCCGGTATCTCACAGACACTCCTGAAGTCCTCCTCATAGATATAGATATTGGATGCGCTGATGTAATAGTACGAAAGTTTCTGATCGTAATAGAATCCTCTTATGGTACCTTCCAGGGTGTATATGGTTTTAATGTGAGTTCCGGTGGAAGCTTTATAGATCGAAACCCGGCCGTCCCACAGCTGAATGATCCCCAGATCAGCATTTTTACAGAGAACGACTTTATAGATCCGGTCTTCCGTATAATCTTTTTCTTTCTTCATGACCAGTTCCCTGAAACGGAGTTTTTCCGGATCATCACCTGACCAGTATTCAAGCTCTTTATAATCTCCGTAATATGTGGTCATGTAATCCGACTGACGGACGGCATATGTGTAGATATGGTTTTCACCGGTCACCGCAATATAAAGTTTCCCGTTCCTGAAAGATTTCTCACAGATGAAGATGGTGCCGGTATTGTTAGGCGAGAAATGGGAGTACCCGCCGTTTCTGATCTGCCAGCAATCGCCGTCGGCAAACCCGAGCAGGACAATGCCTTCGGTGGTAGTCATTATACTGGCTAACCCGTTGATCTCCGTACTTGTCATGGTTTCCAGATTTCTGTTCATCACCAGGAGTTCATCATATGTGACAACAACGACATCATCGCCCCAGACAGCCAGACCGGATACTTCGGTCTCATATCTGGTGCTGATCACTTCACCGGTCACGGCATCAGCCAGACAGATCTTATAACCTGTCCCATCTTCGGTGCTCCAGATCATGGTAACTCCGTCTGTGGCAAACCCGTTTAGCACCGAACTGTTTGAAAGTACCATTCCGGTGACGCTCCCGCTCTGCATGTTAACGTTAAAAGCCGATGTGGACGAACGTTCGAAATCCCGTACCACGAGCCAGACATCATCTGATCCCGGGATAAAGATCGCTTCTGTTTCCGCACCCGGTCCGAAGGTAAAACCCAAAGAGGAATAATCAACTGTCATAAAGATCTCCGGACCTTTATAAAGCGCTGCACCCTGATCCGTAATGACCGCATATCCCTCACCGTAGTTGTTTGAATAGACAGAACCTTTCGAAAAATTAAGATAAGTCTCAGTTCGTGAATTCAGGTCATAATACCTGTAATTCTCACCAGGAATAACATATAAAAAACCGTTTTCACCGTCAAAGTGAAAATCCGAATTGTCCGAATCAGGAAATGTAAACACTGTCTCCCCGGAATTAAGATCGACCACGTATCTGTTGCGGTCGACTCCGATCACACCGGCATATCTTCCTTCCGGTGAGATGACCATGTCTCTTACCACGGAACACGGAAGCATTATGTCGCCGTCACTCGAGAATGAATCCGGAGTATCGAATAATCCGAGCGCATTTATAAGCGCATTTGCAGCAAGTTCACTGTAGTCGTCCGTCTTCTCATCAGGAAGTGCGAGCCTTGCCGCATACACCGCATCTTTTCTTTTGCCGTCCCTTAGAAGGTTATCTGACGTGGCAGCCAGGGTATCAGCGTATTTGCGGGAAATGATCGCATTCTGTTCGGCTATCTCTTCGTTTTGCTTCAGTATCTTCTCGTTCTGCCCCGCGATCTTTATCAGGAAGCCCAGGGAGATCGCCGTGATCGCCGCAAGCACTCCGAAAGCCGTCAGCACTCGTATCCTGGCCTTTTTCGCCGCTTCTTTCCTGTGTCTTTGCTGCAGGTCATCAAAACCTAAGCCGAGGATCGATGCCGCAAGACGTATGACCGCTATGTCGATCTTCGGATTTCTTTCCTTGGCATCCTTTCCCCTGCAGTCGGCGGCAAGGGGCTCTATGGGTTTTCTGGTGGCGACTATCATGCCGTGGGGATTTGCGGAATACACTTCCTCATAGAGCAGCACTTTCGGGAAAGCGGTATCAGGCTCCCCGTCAGCCAGTACGAGCAGTATATGCTTTCTGTCATTGAATCTGAGAAATGACTCGATCTCCTTCTGGCACCAGGAGGATTCAAGATAAGCACGGGAACATATGGCGATAAGAAATTCCGAATTGTTTAACGCCGTCTCGATCGCAACGGTCAGGTCATCTGCAACGGCAAATTCAGTCTCATCACGGAACACACGGTTCAGTCGCGTTTTGCCGATCCTTTTTGCCACATCCTTCGGAATGCGGAAACCCTCAAGTTTTTTCTGTATTCTCTGCGCGATGTCACTGTCCGGCTGGCAATGCCGGTAGCTTATAAAAGCGTCGTATTTGATCTCCTTTGCCAACCCTCTCATCTCCCGATATTTTAAAACCCTGGTATTATCCTTAACACGTCCCATGTATTATATCAAGAAAAAATAAGAAATTCCGGGAGATATTCAAAATCGGACATCGCGAAAAAAGGCTGCCCGGAATCTTGGGACAGCCTCTGTAAGAATCGTACTTAAAACAGATCAGAAATTGATGAACCAGCAGATGACCAGTGCCACAAAGACAAGCGTCAGTGCTGCAAGCGACAGGCCATGCTTCTTTTTCCCGGTATCTCCGGAGGAAGCTGCTGCTTCCGTCTTATCCTCAGGGGCTTTGTCAGCCTGCTTCTGTTCTTCTGTTATCTGCTCTT
>JAGCZE010000191.1 GCA_017960415.1 Lachnospiraceae bacterium | reverse complement strand
GCGGCATACCGCGTTCTGCGCAATATTCCTGCAGTTCTGCGATTGTTTTCGGATCTGTAACTTTACGCGGCAGATCGACCACATACAGCGGATTTGAAGCTCCGCAATTCGGGCAGGTCTGATCCTCGCTTGTAATAGTAGAACCACAGTACTCGCATTTATTCGTACTTGCCATAGCTGCCCTCCGTTTATACTTTATTTCATTGCAACCTTGTTTATTTACTCATAATGACCGCTGTCGGTTCAGCTGACCGGTGTTCAGAATACAACTGTTCTCACATAATCACATACCGCCGCAGAATCGTGCTCTGCAGTTCCGGAGAATGCAATCCTCACAATATCATAATCCTCACCGTTCGCCCTCACATGCTCTGCCTTTGTGACCACGCTCTCAGGCAGGTCCAGTTCAAACGGATAATACTGGTCAGTTCCTCTGTAGGCAAGCGTTCCGTCGTACAGCACTTCGCCGTCAGCAGTTATTTTCAAAGGCTTCCTGTTGTCACACAGCCTCAGCATCATGGAAATTCTGTTCTTCTTTCCCTTTTCTACTGCCATTCTGTAGGAAAATGCGCCTCCGGCCTTTGCTATCCTGTATGTCGCACCGCTTGTCACACTCTCGGTATTGCTCTCTTTCATCGCATGCAGTTCGTCATTTTCATACTGTCCATACCCGGGCATAACCGTATCCACAACCTCACCGCTGCCAAGCTTGCCCTCTGCCTCCGCCTGTCCGGCTTCGTCTTTGGTCAGATAACTGAAATAAATACCGTATCTGTCGCGATATCTTAAGAAATGCGGTGAAAAGACAAGATCCGAACCCGCCATCGCAAATTGGGGCGTTTGAGCCGCATTGCCTGATGTATCCCCGCATAAGCTCAGAAATCTGTCGGGATGTGCTGTAAATTCATCTCTTGTCACACCCTCAGGCAATACGATAATGTCCTTTCCCACCAGCTTTCTTGCAGGAACCGTAACATCCACGCCGGTTATGGTTGTACTCATATTCTCGCGGCCCAGGTCCGCGCTCAGAACAAAGGGTCCGTATTTCAGGCCGAAAACCTTATCATCATCCGGCAATCCGATGACCTTGAGCTTCTTCGGCAGCTCAAAACCGATCTGATCTGTGTCGGCAAACGGTCCGGAAATCTCGATAAATTCAGCTCCGTCCGCGATTGTGTATTCTTTATTATTTACATAATAGACCTTCATGCCCTCAGCCCAGCCCGGTATACGCAGATAAAGCCTGAAATCAGCGGGCGTAAGACTATTGCCGCTCATGGAGGGAATTAAATCCCCGGACATACCATCCTTGCCAAGCCCGGAAAGCCTGATTTTCACACTGTCGTAATGCAGAAGGTCGGCATCAACAGTCAATTTCAGTCCAAACTTCTCCGCCTTCAGCACAGAGCTGAAGTACATATTTACGAAGATCCCGTTTTCATCATAAAAAAACAGGCTGTCGTTCAGCTTGGTAAAGTTCTCCATGCCCGAACCGGTGCAGCACCAGAACTTCGTAAACGGCTCACCATAGGTCTTGAAATATCCTGTCGCCATTGGCTGGAAATACGTAGTCATGCCGCTTTCGGGATTCTGTGAGGAAAGAATGGAATTAATGAAGGTATTCTCATAATAATCCAGGTATTTCTTCTGCCCGGTCACCATAAACAGGCCTTTTGAGAGCTTCAGCATATTGTAAACATTGCAGGTCTGGTTGTTGCAGGCCGTGCGCTCGCCGTTCAGTATCCGGTCGACGCCGAAGTGCTCCCACTCACTGTTACCTCCGGTAATATAAGTATGGCGCTCTACCACCATGTCCCAGAACGCCCCGGCATAATCAAGATACCGGGTCTCATCACGCAGTTTTCCGTCTACAGTCCTGCCGTGAACGGCAATGTAACGGTTCAAAGCGCCGATGAATTTCGGGATCGTTGTATTTGCATGATGATTGTTCAGAACATCTTTTTCACCCGACGCAACCTTATCGTACAATACCGGCTCGTCAAATTTATCCCCGGCCAGGCAGTATCTGTCCTCGCCGGTCAGTGCATAAAGCTCGTACAGAACATCGTTCATTCCGCCGTATTCGATTGAGACAACCGTCCTGCGAGTTTCCTCGGACCATCCGAAAGCCCTGTTGCAGGTCCAGTCCCCGAGTCCCCGAAGGAGTGTCAGCGCTTTTTCGGCTACCCTGTTGGGATCTGAGTTGCTGTCTGCTTTTTTTTCAACACTCGTATTCGTGTCTGCATTGCTGCCTGCATTTGTTCCCGTACCGGCATATCCGCCCATCAGCTCACATACAGCGATGAGTCCTGCGAACAGCTTATGCATCGTATACCACGGCACCCAGCTCTCGGTAATGATATTCGTCCTGCCCTTTTCAACGCGGTCAAACTGGGCCTCGACATTTATAGCATCAATTGTTCCGGCACATCTTTTGCCGTTTTCATCGACCATGGTCGCGCCGAAAATAAAGCCCTTCTTGCCTTTGGAATTCTCCTGGCAGATGAGCAGCTCGTCAATAATGTAAGAAACGGTTTTGTAGATCTCTTTTCTGTCAGCGTCCGAAACTCCGCAGTTTGCATAGGCCTGCGCCATTGCCGACAGATAATGTCCCATGGTATGCCCGCCTATCAGCATATTTTCCCAGCCGCCGTATCTTTTTGCGCCCTTGGTGTCAAGCCCCGCGGTCTCCCTGAAGCCCGCAAGCAACCGGTCTGCGTCAAAAGATGTCAGATAAGCGATCTCTTTATTTAATGCATTTACACAATATGCGTCCTTCTGCTCAACTTCAAATAATCCAAATGTACTGAATCCGGACATGCTTTGCTCCTTTCCGATCATATCATGATCCGCCAAACGAAAATACCCAAAGTGTGATCTCTCTGTTCCGATAGTCCATATTTTAGGACTTTATCTCTGTTAATATATGCCTGTAAGAAAAAGAAATAAACTCCTTTATAAATTTATTCCGGTCATTTACAGGAAATTTGCAGCAACGGAGGTACAAACAATGAAACATTCAAATCTTTATCTGATCAATATTTTCAGGATCCTTAAGACCACCGGCAAGGTATTCGGCATCGTTTTCAAGCTTGCCGCAACCGCAATCTGGACCGTTTGCATGCTTGCAGGCGGTGAACTGGGGCTAGCCGCGATCGGCGCAGGAATCATATTCTTCGGATTCAGTGCGATCCTGAACTGAGCCTGCAATCAGGCACCATATGCTTGCGTCATTACTATCTGCCTGTTCAGCAACTGCCCTTCATTACGACATTTTTTGTACTCTGTCCGGCACCTGTCGTTCCCTGCCGGCCCCTTACTCCGCGTACTCTACCTTCAGCCCTTCATCATCCACGGTTGTTACGATTTCGTCGTTGCGTGTGGAAAATGACGTGATTTTGCGTTTGATCAGCTCAACCTGCGTATCCGTCTCAGCCACCGCATCCTCCGAGTCGGTAATGACCGCATAAGCGGGACTGCAGGCATCAAGCAGGGCTTTTATCTTCTTATTGTACCTGCCGTGATGAGGCATCTTGATCCAGTCACAGTCAAGCTGGGGGGCGACGCTGCTATCGTTGCTGCTTTCTGCGCTTTCGAGCAGTTCCGTCGTTCTCTCCTTTTCTATGTCTCCTGCGAAGAAGAAACGGTAATCCTTGTAATAAAGCATGCTTACAAGGGACATATCATTGTCAAAATCATCGCTTTTGGCTCTGAGAGCCTTAACATTTTCCTCGGGATATATCATGAGTCTCAGATCGCCTGAACTGAACTCTGTGACCGCGGTCAACTTTCCTTCGCTGCCCCGGTCCGAGATCGCACGCTTGAAGTTTAAAAATACATCTTTGGTATTGGCATAATCAGGATAGTATACCTTGTCAACGCTTATTTCCTGCAAAATCTGCGGAGCTCCGCCGACATGGTCCTTGTCAAAATGAGTGATCAGCAGCAGATCAAGTTTCGAAACGCCTTTTTCTTTCAGTCTGCTGCATATATACTCACCGTCATCCTCTTCACCTGTGTCGATCAGGATGTTGACGCTGCCGGAACTGATAAGTATCGCATCGCCCTTCCCGACGTCAAATGTTGTAATGGTACAGCCCGAAGCATCACTCCCGGCCGAACCGCCGTTTCCGGACGCATTCGGGTTACCGTTTGAACCATCACCGTTCTGACCGTTTCCGGCATTACCGTTACCGTTCTGCCCATCCCCGGTATTTCCGGCAGCATTCTGCCCGTTTTCGGACCCGTTCTGTCCCGAACAGCCGGTCATGCAGCCTGCCACAGCCACCAGCAGGACTGCAATCAAAATACATATAAGAATCTTTCTCAAGCTTTCTTCTCTCTCCTCTTCAGGAAATAAACCACAACTCCGGCAAGCACGGCTACTATTGCGATAGCAATCGCGCCTTTGGTTATCGATTTGCTGTTTTCCGATGAAGACTGATCGGAACCGTTCTGTCCCGATGCCTCGCCGTTGGATGTACCTGTCTCCGAAGCATTTCCCGAAGCATTTCCCGAAGCATTTTCATTCGAAGTTTCGTTGTTCCGGGTACCTGCTTCCGATTTATTATCATTCTCCGAAGTGCTTTCGGACTGTCCTGCCTCAGAAGCCCCTGAACCTTCCTCAGTCACAACCGGAGCGGGCTCCTCACCGTCACGTGTGTAGATCATTGACACATCATCAACATACAGGTCTGCATTACCATCGGTTTCAAAATAAACATAAACCGAATTGAGCCCCGCAGGGATGTCAAAATTCAACGAGATCACATGCCACTCGTCATCGCCTGCAGCAACCTCCTTCAGCGGGATCGTCTCACCGGTCTCAAGGCCGATCCTTACCACGCTGTCGGTAGTCTTCACATAGGCCGTAAATGTCACATTCTTACCGGAGAATCTCGATGCTTCCATCATCATGGTCGCATCCTGCTCGGCACGCTCGCAGACTACCGAATAGCCTATAAACGCATCGGGTGTATGATTTACGCGGGGCGCCATTTCCAGCTTCGGCTGGTGTCCCGAACCTCTAGGATAGAATCCGCCCATCTCAGGCTTGTAAAATACGGTTGATGAACCTTCCTTGTAAGGCTCAAAATCAACCTCGATATCCGCCATATCCTTCATCGTATCGGCAAGAGTCAGCGTAAAGTCCTTCTTGGCCGCCGCCAGCAGCATTGCATCATATGCGGGTTTCTTCGACAGATCACCGTTCAATACCAGTGGATCGTCGCCGCTGCGCCAGGTCATCTCATCAGACAGACCCCACAGTGTTACGGAAGACAGATTCACGCCCGATTCCTTCGCCGCAACCAGCCTCGAGAAAAGATCATAATAGAACTTCGCCTGATAATACCAGCGGTTCTCGTCGTGGTGGGTACATCCGACATCCAGCTCGGTTATCTGAACCTCGCCCACTGCGGCATTATACTTCTCAAGTGCGGTGATATACTGATCGATATTCTGTGTATCGCTCAGATGTCCCTGCATACCGATTCCGTCGATCAGTCCGTCGCCGAGCATCGTGCCGTCGCCGCCCTCTTTGATCGCAAATGACTTCACAACGCTCTGATTCTCATTGTATACACGTTTGGTCGTAAAATCGATAATGATGTTTACTCTCGCGGGGAACCACTCATTGTAATCATTGTAAAACAGCTTGGGCGTGATCGATGAAAGATCGCCGTCCGGATCCAGTCCGTAATCGGCCGCATACTGCTTTGCATAGGTCAACTCAGCTTCCCTTGCATACAAAAATGCAAAATACAGAAAATCGGGTCCGATGATCTTGTACCAGTAGCTGCGGCGCAGTCCGTCATCCTTACCCTCGTCAACGGCCTCATTTACGACATCGAATGCGTATACCGTGTCAGCATAGCCGTTGGAAAATACATATTCCATTGCGCCGTAAATATAGGTTTTAAGCCTCTCGAGCAGCGTATCGCGGTCAACGAGGCAGTCAGCGTCGAGATTTGAATTGGCATTCGTTGTTGCCTTACCTGCAGATGTAGCCTTGAAATCCTTGCCGAAGATCGATGCATTGATCTGCGAATGCCATACCAGCACGTGATAACGCATCTTGATGCCGTTGGCGTCGCAGAATTTTAAGATCGCGTCGCCCGAAGTTCCCGCCCTGTACAGGGTATCCGAACTCGAATTGAAATTGGTGTCGGGCTTGAATTCATTCTCGGTAGTAAGACTGTTGAACACGCCGAGAACAGTCTGTGTACGGGTTCCTGTGGAGTGATACCAGCTTCCGCTGGCAGGCATTGCCACACCTATCTTGAAATAGTCCGCAAATGCGTCTTTTAATCCGACAAAATCCTCACTTTCAACGTAGGGCGGCTCTGTCTTCGCAAATACCCCATTGCATCCGGTCACACCTACTGTCGAAATAACAAGCACAGCACATAAAAGCAGCGCCAATGCCCTCTTAACAAAACTTTTCATTAAATCTGACCTCCATTAAGCAACCATCACGTTGCCTATATTTTAACATAATTACGCTTTTTTTCAAAGCGCAGAATTACCTGCGACATTTTATCACACATCATTTGAAAATAGTAGTCGAATATTGACATATATCTACTTTTTATTTGCTTGATACAATCTCCGATATCTAAAAAAGTCACCAAAGGGGCTTCCCCTTGGTGACTCAAAAAATGGAAATTTTAAACAATCTCAAATACCGGCGTATATTCAATCGGAGCGTCGACTTTTACTGTCCTACCTCCCTCAAATACCTCTCCCGTGCTGGTCAGTTTCCACTTTCCTGCAGGAAGATATACGTCACGTTCGAAACAATTGAGTTTAAAGATCGGTGCAACGAGATATTTTGATCCAAACATGTACTGATCCTGGATTTCCCAGCACTTTTCATCCGACGGGAACTCATAGAACATTGTTCTAATGAGTGGAGACCCATTCTCAGACGCTTCTTTATACAAACTCTTGATATAATCATGAAGCTCAATCCGGATGTCATAATACTTCTTCATGATCTTAAAATTGTCCTCACCGTAGCTCCAAAGTTCGTTGGGCTGACCGGTATGAAGATATCCGCCGCCCCAGTCACGGTCGTCCAGCGGAGGAATATTGTAAGGTCCTCTGTCTCCGTGCATACGCAGAACTGCCGAATAAACGGCGAACTGGTACCAGCGGATCAGCAGCTGCCTGAAATCGGGATCATTGACATCATCGGTCATAAATCCGCCGATATCGGTGGTCCACCAGGGAATACCTGCCAGACCCATGTTCAGACCGCACTGCAGCTGGTCGTAAAATGCTTCGAAGGTTGAAGGAACATCACCCGACCATACCACATTGCCGTATTTCTGGCTGCCGGCCCATGCACAGCGCAGAAGGTTAACAACCTTGCCGTCACCGATCTTG
>JAGCZE010000190.1 GCA_017960415.1 Lachnospiraceae bacterium | reverse complement strand
GTCTAACGAAATTTCCCTTGCTCCCAACGGTGTTCTGAAGCTTGACGGAAAACTGACAATTGAGCATAATGATCATGCCGGCGAATGGAAAAAAACTGAAGATGGTACTTTTAAGCTTGACGAGAACGGTGACAGAATCTGGGATCAATGGACCAGCGGATTAAGTTTTTCCGACAACAGCTCATTGGTGATCGGCAGTAAAGGAAGCCTGATAGTTGAAAACGGCTTCATTCTCATTAGTGATAATAACACTGCAACATTTGATATTTCAGGTAAATTTGAACTTAATAATGACACTTGCCTTGATATGTTCTCAAATTCCATACTGAATATCAAAGGTGGATCAATAGATATTAGTGAAAGCCATATAAATGCTCATGGCGATCATTGCGTTCTTGCAATTGATAACGGCGGTAAGCTTAACTTAGACGAAGATTCCAGTTTAACTATGGGAAGTGACGCAGATGAATTTTTCAATCCTACCCTTTTTGTTGGTAAACAGGGAACCGTCATTCTCGGTTTTGACAATGTATGGGCTGCTGAAGGCACAAGTGTGATCGTCGAAGACGGCGGTATCGTAAAATCCACAAATCCTGCAGGAACAACTGAATTTAGTACCCATGGCGCATTCAGTATCAAATTGGGTGACGAATATTTCTCTACCTCCACTCAATTTGGTGCGGAAAAACATGATTTCGTGTTTGATGGCACAAATGATTTTGGGTATACATTTTTCGAAATTGATACTGAAGGCAAATGGAATATTATCGATGAAGTCGGATGGTGGGGTGCACCTTTAAAAGGAGAATATAAAATATTCTCTCAGGATGAAACAGGCGTTGTTTCGATCAACGGTACTGCAGCTTCCTACAGAGAATACTATAAGATTGAAAAAGGCAAGACCCTTAATTTCAAGCTTACTCCTCCCGCAGGCAGCACAACAACCCCTATAGTTTCTATTGCCACCGGTGATACAGTCTACAGATCAGACAGCCTTCAGGCATCCGATTATGATTATAAAAAAGCAGTAGTTGAGACTGTAGAAGCAATAGACACTCTCAAAACAATCACATTAACAAACAATGAGTTTTCATTCACTCCCGAAACGGACGATCCGATTGGGATCACTATTTACTGGAAACCGAGCGAAGCAATAATCTCCGGACTTATCGATGCATATGGTCAGTACAGATGGATGTATGATCTGGACAAAATGAATTGGAATTACGATTGTCCTCCCGGATGGGCAGATCCCGGCAGTGAATTTGCTGTTGAAGCATCAGCTGCAGGCTCAGGAAGTGTATCCATGACTCCCGGCTTTGGTTTCTACCGAGTAGGAAATACTGTTGGTGAAAGCTATCAGGGTGGCGAGCTTGCGAATGGAGGCGTAGACGTTACATTTACGCCTGCAAGCGGCTATGATCTTAGTTATATCGTTGTTAACGGTATTGCTGTATCACTGAGCAATCTTACCAAAAACGGAAACAGCTATACTTACCATATAGCGAAGATTCCGGAAAATGTATCAAAGTATTATACATTTAAAACCTCGGTAGATTATACCGATAAATTAATCAAGGCTTTCCTTCCTAATGGTGCTCCCGTTATAACCATTGAAGGTTTCTTCAGTGAGATCTACACACCTTCATCCGATCCCACTCCTTCGACATCTACCGAAACAACCACTACTCCCGCTCCCGAAGCGGTTGTAACCACAACCCCCGCTCCCGAGCCCGAAACTAAGGTTACGGAGAACAAGGACGGTTCGACTACCACAACAACAGTTGTTGAGAATAAGGATGGTTCAACCACCACTACAGAAGTTGTTGAAGAGAAGGACGGTACCGTTACAACTACAGAAGTTACCGAGAACAAGGACGGTTCGGTAACAACCGAGACCGAGATCGAGAATACCGACGGTTCGAAGGTAGTAGAAACCAAGGTTGAAAACCCTGACGGCAGCAGCAAGACCGAAGCCGAGATCCTTGATAAGGACGGAAATGTCCTGTCAGCGATCGAAGAAGAAGTAACCATTGATGCAAAGGGTACCGAGACCGTTACCACAACGATCGAGAATGCGGACGGATCCAAGGAAGAAAGCGTTGTTACGACTACCAAGAAGGGCAAGGTTGAATCCACCGTCGCAGAAACAAGTGCAACAGGCAAACTCGAGATCACACTTGGTAAAGAAGACAAGACCGGACTTGAAGTAACAAAGAAGTTCGTTGAAGCAAAGAAGGGCGGCATCAAGCTTACCGACTACGATACCAAGAACAACACCAAGGCCAATATCCCCGGATCCATCGATATCGGCGGTGTGAAATATCTCGTTACGACAATCGCCAAGAACGCTTTCGCAGGCAATGAAACTCTTAAGAAGGCCAAGCTTCCCGAATCGATCCTTGAGATCGGCAAAGGTGCATTTAAGGGTGCTTCAAGCCTGAAGAAGATCGAGCTTGGTTCACAGATCACCAAGGTCAACAAGAAAGCATTCGATGGTATCGCCAAAAAGGCCACCATTACCATCAAAGGCTCCATGGCAGATTACGACAGGATCGTTGCCCTGATCAAGGCATCGGGCATTGATGCAAGCATTAAGTTCAAGTGGGAGAAGGAATGATCAAAATGATCTCCTCTGCAACTGAATAAAAAAATATCCGGAGGCCGGCTGTAACGCCGGTCTCCGGTTTTTTATGCCACTTTTCTGTAAATCTAAAGTATCCGTCCTGCTAACAATCAGCTTTTGGGATTTTGAACCGCTATCCCCGTCCCCTGGGTTCCTGGGTTCATTTCGCAAATTGCGCGTACCCCTCGCCCCAGACCTCGCGGGCATCATTGATGGTCACAAATGCTTTCGGGTCAATGCTGTATACCAGGTCGATCAGGGTAACGATCTCCTTTTGCGAAACCACACAGAACAGCATTTTCTTGCCATTGTGCGAATACATGCCTTCGCCCTCAAGTCCGGTCACGCCCCTGTCGAGCTCGACCAGGATCTTGTCGGAGATTTCCTGATATTTGTCGGAGACAATAAATGCCATCTTGGCGAATTTCAGACCCTCAAGAATACCGTCCGATACCTTGGTCACAACAAATACCGCTATAACGGCGTACAGAGCCATATTCAGGCCGAACAGCCCGGCACCGCTGATAACGATGATCCCGTCAATGACGAGCAGCAGTCTGGGCACCGAAATATAAGGCTTCTTGTAATGGATCAGGATACCCAGCATATCCGTTCCGCCCGTCGTTCCCTGTGCCAGGAACACGAGTCCGAGCCCAAGTCCTGTGAGCACTCCGCCGAATATTGCCGAAAGCAGGATATCCGCTTCGAACATCGGCTCCACAGGCAGCAGGTACATGAAAAACGTGTAAGATGCAGTGCCGATGACTGATTTGCAGATGTATCTCGTTCCGAACACCTTCCAGGAAATCAGGTACAGCGGGATGTTCAGGGTCAGCGTAGTCAGCCAGACCGGAATGCCGTCGGTAAAAACGATCCCGGAGGTCAGGTACTTTACCATGATTGCAAGACCTGCAACGCCGCCCGTAACCATGTGCATCGGGTCATAGATCATATTGACCGCCATGGACATCAGAAATGTCCCTATCAGTATGAAAATGATGTTCCTTACCGGACTCTTTTTTGTTATAAAACTAAGCATCTTCCTGTATCACTCCTTTTTTTGAACCGCTAATCCCGTGCATTAGGTTTGCCTTAACTCACCCAGGTTTCCCCTTACTCATCCCCGGCAAACCACGGTTTGCCTTAACTCACCCAGGTTCCCCCTTACTCATCCCGGGCAAACCACGGTTCGCCTTAGCTCACCCAGGTTCCCCCTAGTTCTCCCCGGCTCACTTTAGCTCCGTTGCCACTTCCCGGGCGAATATCCACTGTTGCACTATGCCTCTGTAACCGCGGAACCTGTCAAAGTGCTGTTTGACCAGGTTCTCGTAGTCAGACATCGTCAGCCCGTGTTCACGCCCGCTCTTATTTCCTTTTTGGGTATTTACATTCACCGGTTTGTTCCCCTTCGGAGAGGCTGTTCCATTTAACTTCAGATAATACTCCCTGTATAAAATGTCCTTAATATGCGTATCTATCGGAAAGGCATCCACATACCCGGCTCCGAACAGACATATGCAATTCGCGACTTTTTCACCTACACCGCAGAACGAAGTAAAATAAGCCTTTGCCGCATCCAGTCCCATGCTCTCGACTGTATCATACGGCAGCCCGTCCGTCAGGTATTTTACTGCCGTTTCGGAAATATACCGTTCCCTGTACCCCAGCGACAGACCCTTCATCCCCTCCGGTCCGCCGGTAGCGATCGCTTCTGCAGTCGGGAAGGTGTACCAGATATGAGTGTCGCACTTTCGCTCTCCGAACCGCTCGCACAATGCCTCAATGCATTTTCTGATCGACGGGATCTGCTTCTGCTGTGAGATAATGAAGCTGATCAGCATCTCCCATATATCCTGGTGAAGGATCCGAATCCCTGCGCCATATTGGCAGGCCTGCTCCACCAACTCATCTTTTCCGGTGGCTGCGCGGACGATCACCTCATAATCCCGGTCAAGGTCGAAATATCGCCTCCAGTATGAGTCAAATTCCTCCCAGTCACAGTAAAAATCTACTTTTCCGCCCTGCTGGCGCAGCCGCAGATGCCGGTTTCCCGAATAAACGTCGAAAATACCGTCTTCCCGCTCGTACATACGGAATATCTGCCCGCTGCTGCAGATGCGGCGAAGATCGAAATATTTGATATTTTTTGAAATCATTT
>JAGCZE010000189.1 GCA_017960415.1 Lachnospiraceae bacterium | reverse complement strand
GGCTGCGCGCACATCGCCGAAGGTGATGGTCACTTCCTTGCCTTCCGCAGCCTGACGGCGGCGCAGCAACGATGCGGTAGCGCATGAAGTACACAATCCGCTGCTTCTGGAATACTCCTGCTTCCATCCGGTAACCCATTCCAGATTGCCTGCGGAAATGCCGTATGTCTCATCTGAAAGTTTGAATGCCTTTGTTTCGGATTCCTCGGGCTGACCTATATACTTGCAGTAATCAAGCGAGATCCAGCCGTGGATATCGCCGTGAACGATCTTGCCCCATCCGTCTACTACCATAGTTACGTTGACTTTGGTACCTTTCTCAAGTGAGCCGACTTTCAAGTGGTCGGTACTAAAACCCGCCCGGACGTTCAGCGGATCGGTATTCGTATTGATCTTATAAATGCCTGTCTGATACTCGGCGGCTTTAACCTCTATACCGCCCGGAATCACTAATGCCAGAACCAGAACTACAGCTGCAAAAACCTTTAAAACTTTGGAACTCCTCATGAAAATGTTACCCCTTACTTAAAACTTGTAATAATATTGTAATATTTTAGGGGCAGTTTTGCAAGCAAAAAACATCCCGACTTTTTGCCTGTTTTATCGAAATTGTGTAGTCAATTTTTAAATTATTCACAATTAAGAAAAAGGGCAGCTCTCTGAAAGTATGCTTTCAGCAGCAGCCCTCTCTTATCAAATCAGAAAGCTTACAAAAATATGCTTTCTGTAAGCTTTCCGATTTGTATCTGCATTAAATACATTTTTTAATAAATATATCCCTTCGCTTTCAGAAGTTCTGCCGTAAGTACGGCTCCACCGGCCGCGCCGCGCAGTGTATTGTGTGAAAGGCCTACAAACTTGTAATCGTATACCTTATCCTCACGAAGTCTGCCCATGCATACGCCCATACCGTTCT
Organism: Lachnospiraceae bacterium; assembly: GCA_017960415.1. The sequence goes on along the minus strand of JAGCZE010000189.1, from coordinate 7,779 downwards.
CATAATCACGGTCAAGCTTGGTCTGGGGGCGGTTATCCTCTTCGAAGTATTTAATAAACTGCTTCGGAGCGCTCGGAAGCTCAAGTTCCTGAGGAACGCCCTTGAAGGATGCCCATTTTTCAAGGATCTGCTCTTTGGTGGGCTTCTTCTTGAATGATACGAATACTGCTGCCATATGACCGTTTGTTACGGGTACACGGATGCACTGTGTCGTAATGACCGGACCTTCTGCTTTTACGATCTCGCCGTTCTCGATATGACCCCAGATCCTCAAAGGCTCCTGCTCCGACTTTTCTTCCTCGCCTCCGATATAAGGGATAACATTGTCAACCATCTCGGGCCAGTCGGTGAAGTTCTTGCCGGCTCCCGAAATAGCCTGATATGTCGTTGCCACAACAACCTCGGGCTCAAATTCGCGCAGAGCGTGAAGTGCAGGAGTATAGCTCTGGATCGAGCAGTTGGGCTTAACCGCGATGAAGCCCTTCTTTGTACCGAGTCTTTCCTTCTGGAATTTGATGACGTCAAGATGCTCGGGATTCAGTTCCGGAACGACCATCGGAACATCCGGAGTCCAGCGGTGCGCGCTGTTATTCGATACAACGGGGATCTCAGCCTTTGCATATGCTTCCTCGATGGCCCTGATCTCCTCCTTGGTCATATCTACCGCGCTGAAGCAGAAATCAACCTTTGCGGCAACCTCTGCAACATCATTGACATTCATTACGATCATATTCTTAACGGCCTCAGGCATCGGAGTATCCATCTTCCAGCGTCCGCCCACTGCCTCTTCGTAAGTCTTGCCCGCACTCCTGGGACTTGCGGCTACAACCGCAACCTCAAACCACGGATGATTCTCGAGAAGCTGGATAAAACGCTGTCCAACCATACCTGTTGCACCTAAAATACATGCTTTCAACTTTGCCATTGTAATATCCTCCATAAAGATGTGTTTTTCTGTGGCGTACATTTGTCCGTCTCTGAAAGTTTTATTATATACTACTATATTGTTTTTAAAAATGCAAGCACATTTTTATATTTTTTTACTGTCAACATTTATGCCGTTTCTATTTATCATTTACCTGCCAAAACACTCCTGTTAACAGGTTTTTTTGATCACTCCCCGGTCCGTTCCTCATTATATATGTCCAGCCTGTCAAACAGCGCATGCATGCTCTCGCACAGATTGATCTCATTACGAAGCCTGGCGCTTCCGGGATATCCTTGGGTATACCATGCCACATGTTTGCGCAGTTCCCTGACTGCCGTCCATTCGCCTTTTTCCTGCACCAGCAGTTCCGCATGTCTGTGGATCATAGCAAGTACTGTTTCAAAATCCGGTTTTTCTGTTTTTTCATTTTTCGAAGTATTATTATCCTGACCGTCTGTATCCGGAAAATACTCTGTTTTCCCACTTTTTTCTATATTTTCTTTTTTGCCGTATTTTCCTTTTTCTGCCAGATATTGCCTGACCCTTCCGAATATCCAGGGGTCACCCTGCGCCGCCCTTGCGATCATAACTCCGTCACATCCGGTTTCATCAAGCATTCTTAAGGCTTCCTGCGGTGTTGTTACATCCCCGCTCCCTATGACAGGTACCGATACCGCTTCCTTTACGGCCCGTATCGTACCCCAGTCGGAACGACCGCTGTAGTACTGTTCCCTTGTCCTTCCGTGCACGGCAATGCATGAAACCCCGCCGTCTTCAAGATATCTGGCGAATTCGGCGGTATTTATATATTCGCCGATCCCTTTTCTGATCTTGGCCGTCACCGGGCGGCCGGCTGCTGCCGAAACCACAGATGCCACAATCTGTCTTGCAAGCTTCGGATCCTTCATCAGCGCCGAACCCTCGCCGTTATTTACTACCTTCGGAACCGGACATCCCATATTGATATCTATAAAGTCGAATGCTTCCAGCAGAGGCATTGCGGCTGCTTCTGCCATTATTTCGGGTTCCGATCCGAACAACTGGACACCTATCGGTTTTTCACCGTCATCGGTCCTGAGCAGATCGGCTGTATTTTTGCTTCGGTAATGAAGTCCTTTGGCACTTACCATCTCGGTATACAGCAGGTCCGCGCCCTGTTCCCTGCACAGCCTCCTGAAAGTCCGGTCTGTCACGCCGGCCATCGGTCCGAGCGAGAGAATACCTGCTTCGATATTTCCTATTTTCAATATACGGTTCTCCCTTGTTTAAATTACAGATTTATTTTTTCTTATTGTGATATGATATCAAATCGTAATGGGCTTGTACAGCTAAATTTCGGTTCTGCCTTTTTATATTGTATTTTTTTGTTTTTCGCGATATAATAGTATCGAGTATGATAACTTTTTGATCTGATAATGTATGCGGTTTACTTTAAAAGGGGAAGGTACAAACGATATGATAGGGAACAGGAAGCTTATTACCCTGTGTACATCCAGAGTTTTCGAGCCTCAGATACACAGCTATATCGAATTGCTGAATGAGGAATTAAAGCGGCATGACTGCTGCCTTTGGATCTATACACTCAATGCCGATCTGTACTGGGATGACGAAGCCGATATTTCCGAGACTTCTGTTTTTGACTGGATTATGTGGGACAAGACGGAAGCCGTTATCATCATGGACGAAAAGATCAAGAGCCGTGCAGTCGCACAGGAGATCATCGATCTTGCGCATAAACATTCCGTTCCGGCTATAGTGGTTGACGGAAATTACGAAGGAACTACAGGCATTTCATTTGATTATGCCAAAGGCTTTGAGGCAATAGTACGTCATGTCATAGAGGACCACAAAGCCCGCAAACCGCATTTTATGGGCGGCCTTAAGGGTAATAAGTTCTCTGATGAGCGTATGGAAGTCTTCAGGAAGGTTCTTGAAGAAAACGGTATCGAATTCAGCATGGATATGGTCAGCTATGGTAATTTCTGGGCCAGACCGGCCCGTGAAGCCGCTGAGAAGCTCATCGCCGAGGGCAATATCCCCGATGCGATGATCTGTGCCAACGATATCATGGCGATCAATGTCAGTGATGTATTCAGGACTGCCGGTTACCGCGTTCCCGAAGACATCATCATCACCGGTTTTGACGGATACAATGAATCGTTCCTGTCGTCTCCGGCTATTACCACCGCCAGCTGTATGACGACCGAATTTGCCGCGGATACGGCCGAAGCAGTCCTTAAATGTCTGAACGGTGAAACTCCCGAGAATTACTCTGTTCTGCCCCGTCTGATACTGAATGAATCCTGTGGCTGTCCCAAGTGTGAAGAAGGCAGTGCCAACGCCATGAAGAGCTTCAATACAGGCTTCTACCGCTATCAGGATGATATCCGCCTTCAGCATTCCGTAGGAGCGCGGATGCAGACCAGTAAGACGGTCGATGACCTCGTACAGGTCATGCATGATTATTACATGCCGAATCTGCGCTGTATTGTCGATAAAGACTGTTTCCGTTCCTCAGGCAATTTCTTTACTGATCCGGAACACAGCGGAGAATATATTCTTTTCTTTGATACCGAATTATGGTGGAACGAGATCAGACCTTTTGACAGATCGAATGTAGAGGAGTGCCTGAAGAAAAAGGAAGATAACGGCTTCCCGCTGATCTTTAATTCGCTTGATTTCATGAATAAGACGATGGGATTTGTCTGCTACTCTTATCCTTCCTATGATCTGACCGATTATTCCAAGACTACGGGCATCTCGAACATGATCAGTGTCGGTCTCGGCGGATATATCAATATGCAATACGAGCAGTACCTGCTGTCAAAGGTTGAGACCATGTACCAGTTCGATGCCCTGACCGGACTGTACAACAGACTTGCTTTTAGTGCGCTCTTCGAGCAGAAGAAAAACGATCCCGAAAGCAACGGCATACCGCTTATCGTGATCATGGCCGATCTTGATCATCTGAAGAAGATCAACGATACTTTGGGCCATGATGCGGGCGATAAAGCCATTGCCTCCATCGCAACCGCGTTGAAAGCGGCCTGTCCCGAGGATTCGCTCTGTGTACGTTTCGGCGGAGACGAAATGCTTGCCTTTGTTTTTGAACAATGTGACCCGGATGCTGTTTTCGAACGGATCAAACAGCTGCTGATCGAACGCAGTGATGAACTCGGATACCGTATTTCTGCCAGCTGCGGCTCATATTCCACAACTCTTACTCCCGATACCAACGTCGAGGAAGTCGTAAAGCGCGCCGATGAGCAGATGTACGTTATTAAGCGTGAACGAAGAGATCCGTAGCGGGATCATGAATTCTTCCTGTAGATGATCTGAAGTCCTTTCATGGTCAGTTTCCGGTCATACAGGTCGATTGCGTCGGTAGCATCGGCAATGATCTTGCCCAGGCCTCCGGTTGCAACAACTTTCATTGAAGCAAGACCGACCGCTTCACGTACTTTTCTGATGATATACTCGGTCTGTCCGATACAGCCGTACAGAAGGCCCGCCTGCATGCTTGACACCGTGTCGTTTGCCAGTATGCTCGCGGGCAGTTTTATTTCTATCTCCGGGAGCTTGGCTGTATCATTCCAGAGAGCATTGGCACTGATCCTGATGCCCGGCGCCGTGATCCCGTATCTGAATGTGCCGTCGGCCTCGATCAGATCGTAGGTTGTAGCCGTTCCGAAATCGATGACCATGACCGGTCCTCCGTACAGCTCGTAAGCCGCAACGAGATCAACGATCCTGTCTGCTCCGGCTTCTCTCGGATCCGCAAGTTTCACCTTTACTCCCGTTTTCAGCCCGGGGCCGACCTGCATCGGAGTCTTTCCTGTCAGTTTGATGATACCGTTCACAAGAGAGTGCATGATCGCAGGCACAACGCTGGCAATGATGCATCCGTCGATCTCATTGCCCGAAATGCCGTTCCTTGCCAGCAATCCCTCGATCCACAGACTGAATTCATCCGAAGTTCTGGCGATCTTTGTTGTAATCGCAAAGAATGCCTTCTCTTTATCTCCGTCATATACGGCAAAATTGATATTTGTATTTCCCACATCCACCGTCAGCAGCATGATGTATTGCCCTCCGTTTTTTATTTTATGGGTTCCGACTCATATTCATTATTGAAGATATCGGTCAGATGTATCCTGATATCTGTATTCAGCTCATCCATCTCTTCGTAGGATACTTCAAGTTCTTCATCGAAAATGATCTCTTCCCCAAATTGATAACGGGTCTGTAGTTCACCGGCATAAGTGTAACGATCATACACAAACCTGATCCTGTCGCCTTTGCTAAACTGCATGAGCGCCCGCTGCGACTGCACCGGCCCGCCTGCGGTACTCTGTCCGTTTGCGGACGAACGTTGCGTGGTTGCGGCTGCCTTCCTGTAGCCCTTTACATAACCTTCCTCATGGATCTTATCCCATTGAACGATCAGTTCGATATCTTTGGTATTCCCGTTTTCATCTGTCAGCTCAGCATCGATGATACCATATGTAAATCCGCTTCCGTCCGCATATTTACCGCTTTTTCTGACTGAGAGGCATACAGGGTGCTCTTCTATCGTTATCCAGGTATTATCGAAATCAAGCATGATGTCCCCGTCGGCGTCCACACCGCACAGATCGTCACATCCCAATGTTATATAGCCTTCGCCGTCGTTAATATACATACTTGCATCGGAATTTCTCAGATCGGACAACTGCTCTTTTGTCAGTGTTACCGCATAATACTCGTTCTCATCCTTTTCAACTGCCTGCAGCTTTGTGTCCGCATATATCTTCAATGCGCTTTCGCGGGCCGGATCGCTGCCTGCCATTATTCCTGTAAAAGCGTCAAGAAAGGCAAAATACCGGGGATCGTTCATTCCCAATGCTTTCATGACTCCGCTCATATCAGGATAATACGAAAGCGAGTCGTAAGGAAAATACATTGAAAGCCCATTTGCATATCCGAGATTCGAATTTAGATATACCGTTGCCTCTTTTACCGATGCCGCAAGAGCATCCGCCCCTTCAATCCCCGACTTTTGAGCCAGATCAATAATATCGGCCAGTTCGTACCGGCCGTCGCCGAATGTTCCGGTCTCATACCTTGCCTGCAGGACCTTGGAAAAATCCGTTCCGGTAAGTACGTCATTGGCATTCTTCAAAAATGAGCATAATTGCGTATAAACATCCGATACCCGGTCAATGCGTATCGTTGACAGCGAGGTTGCCTGTCCGCAAGTTCCTGAATATTTAACCATATCATCGGCAAGCTGTTTTGATAATATATCGATGCCGATCCCGGGATTCTTTGCAAGTATTTTCAGCCAGTCCGTATAATACCATCCTCCGCCGGGTTCCGTCTCCTGTGAAGCTATCATGTAATCCGCATGCTTCGAAAGCATATAGGCTGTTTCCAGCGTTGCCATAAGGCTTGCGTCGAATCCCACAAAGTTAAAGTATGCGCCGGCGTTTGTAAATGCGGCATCAATGTCGGTCAGCTTCAGTTCTCCCTCAAACAGCTCATCGCCTCCGATACCCGCGAAGCTTCCGCCGCCGTGATCCCAGAAGATGAATCCAAAAGTATCGGCCGGGTAATTTTCCACACCCCACGATATGAAATCCTGCAGTGTTTCCGGGCTAACCATACTTTTTGCATCTTCTTCCTCAAGCAGGTACAATCCATCGCGCAGTACCCTGAATCTCTGCAGCTTTGAAGCGGAAACCGCATTGTTTTTCCAGCTTTTTGCGCCACCCGTCTCGATTATCAGATTGATATTCCGGGCTTTTCCGACTCCCGAAGCGATCATTTCACGAATATCGGCCGTAGCGCAGCCAAATTCTGACTCAAGATCCGAACCGATAAAGTATACAAGGATCGTGGCGGTTCCTTCACCTGCCGTAATATCCGACAGGTTGTTTTCGACGATAGGATTTACAGAGCCTCCGACAGAGCTTAAACTTCCCTCGCTCGAAAGCAGTCCGCGGTCTGACAGCATGATATTATAATCATCACTGTCCGTCAGGACCACGATACCCTCCGGGTAATCATTTTCCTTATCCTGCTGACCGATTCCGTATTCGGAAAAACTTCCGCCCGGAGCATCCGTGACCCTGTTCGTATCATCAGGTGTTTCTTCCGTACCTTTTCCTCTGAAAATAAAAAAGATGATAACAAAGACCACCGCAACCGCTGCAATGATCGATATTATCATCTTCTGCTTTGAACCTCTGAAAACGTTCATCCGTTTACATCCCCGTTTGTCGACTATATATCTGTTTTGATGCCGAGAATAAATACCCGGTAATACATCTCAAGCGCCTCAAAAAATTCCTGTCTTTCGGTCCGTAGCTTCTTCACGAGAAGTCCGGCTCCGATATCGTCGTACAAAAGGTCTCCCTCGTCGCATCCTGTTTCTATTTCCAGTTCCCCGTCTTCATTGTAGGAGAACGTTATCGTTCCGCCGACTTCCTCAGTAAAAAGAACACACATGATCTTGAGTTCTTCCTTTACCTTGGTCGGCAGCTTCTCAAAACGTTTATCCAGATAATATTTCTGATTGTACGAATTGCTTCCGCACAAGACCATGTACTGACCTCCCATAAATAAATCCGCAGCCCGGATCTATCATCCTATTACATCTTTCATCGAATACATTCCGGCAGGCTTTCCCGCAAGGAATGCCGCGGCATTGACCGCACCCTTCGCAAATACGGCCTTTGAATACGCCGAATGTTTCAGCTCTATCACTTCATCAAGACCCGCAAATATGACCTCGTGGTCACCCACGATCGTACCGCCTCTGACCGCGGAAATCCCGATCTCTTTCTTCGGACGTTTCTCGCGTCTTGACG
>JAGCZE010000188.1 GCA_017960415.1 Lachnospiraceae bacterium | reverse complement strand
AGACTTTGGATGCTTTTGATGATGCGCTCTATATCGGCAGAATGTCAGTCTTATGCCGGGATTTTGAATCAAGATATTACGGCTCCGTTGACAATATCAGGAAACAGATGGTGCTGTATTACTTTACTTCCGAAATGGAAAAAATCTGAAAAGCAAGTATGGAATCTGAAAGGATAATATATGGGACTGAGAAAAAGAATCGGTTTGTTTGTATCATATCCTGAGATTACCCATGTCAGGCGGATAATGGAAGGGATCATGCTTCAATGCCGGAAATACGATTATGACCTGTGTGTATTCGCATCAAGTATTCATCTTTCTTTTCCGCATGAAAATTATGTGCGCGGGGAGTCAAATATCTTCAATCTGGCGAATTTTGACAAGCTCGACGGAGTGATCCTTGACAGTACGACAATGACCGGAGACAGGGACAACCTGACTTCAAAGAAGCTGCTTGAAAGGCTTGCAGCTTTCAAAGATATTCCTAAATGTGCCCTGGAACTTACGATGGAAGGCACGAGACTGATCGAGAGCAATAATGAAAACGTATTACGTGAAGCATGCCGCCATGTCATTGAAGTTCACGGAAGAAAGAAGATATGTATCCTGACAGGCCAGCAGGGCAATGAGGTTGCGGAGGCAAGGCTTGCGATCTACCTTGATGAGATACAAAAGTACGGGCTTCAGGTGCTTCCGGAACATATAGTATACGGTGATTTTTATTATTACAGCGGAGATGCACTTGCAAGAAAGATCGCAAATAATGAGATATCCCGCCCCGATGCGGTCATCTGTGCCAGTGACTGTATGGCAATGGCTCTGATCGACAGGCTGGTCAAGACCGGGATCAGGGTTCCGGAAGATATTATTGTCATAGGCTTTGACTATTCCGATGAAGGTGCGATCAATCTGACATCGGTAGCATCATACGAACCGTCGGAGAAAAAGATGGGCGCAGATGCCGTAGATTACCTGCGTTCTGTGATCGAACCCAATGCAGAGCTGTCTCCTGTTACAATGGATGCCGTAACACAGTTCCATCCCGGAGCAAGCTATGGCTGTCAGGTTGACTCATTTCATGCAATGAAGCAGTTCAGAAATTATCTGTATACCAGTTCATTCAATACGGCGGATGAGGATTTGCAGGGGCAGGTGGGACTCGGAACCTTTATGGAAAGCTATGTTATGGAGGGCTTTACAGCTGCCAAAACAGCGGAAGAGTGCATAAGTCATATTTACAATTATGCCGATCTGCTGCGGCCGTACAGGAATTTTTATCTGTGCCTTAAAGAAAACTGGCAGAATATTGAAGATGAGCGCTATGACGGCTATCCCGAGAAAATGAGGTTATATGTTGCCAATTCGCTGGTAGGCGACGAGGCGTTCTACGGTGTGAAAAGATCGAGATCTTTCAGTACTTCCGAAATGCTTCCGAAGCTCTATGAGGAGAGTGAAAATCCTTCGGTCTATTACTTTTCGCCGGTGCATTTCGACGGGAAACTGCTTGGCTTTGCGGTATTGCAGAGAGAACTGGTCGACCATCCCGTTATTAATGTGATATACCGTAACTGGCTCAGATTCGTCAATAACGCACTTGAGATGATCCGCGCCAAGGAGCGCCTGCAGAATTTCTCGGTACGCGATCTGCTGACCGGCGTTTACAACAGACGTGGCATGTATGATACCTTCGCATCACTGGTTTCAGAAGCAAGGGATGGAGATGCGCTGTTTGTAAGCGTTGTCGATATGGACGGATTGAAATACATCAATGATACCTTCGGTCACTGTGAGGGCGACATTGGTATAAAAACCGTATGTTCGACGCTTTCTTCCATCGCCCGGGACAATGAATTCTGCGTCAGAGGCGGCGGAGACGAATTCTTCCTGATCGGGATAGGCAGGTATAACGGAGAAGACGAGGCCGAAAGGGCAAAAGAGTTCTCACAGGCTATTATGAAAGCCTCGGATAGGGCACGGAAACCTTATACGATATCTGCAAGCATCGGCTGTGCGGTGTTTGAGGATTACAGGCAGATCAGCCTTGAAAATGCACTCAGCGAGGCAGATGAGAGGATGTACCGGTACAAGCTGAAGAACAGAAGGCACAGGCAGCCGTAAAAAAATTTTAAGGATTCAGATACATGAGTAACATTGGCAGGATCAGAAAGCCCGGAGAAGCCGTTATGGTCGGAGGCAAATGCTTTAAGTCAAATGTCCTGATGGCTCCCATGGCCGGGTATACCTGCTTTCCGTTCCGGTTGATGGCAGAAAGACTCGGAGCGGGAAGCGCCTATACGGAAATGGTTAGCGCCGATGCGCTGAAATACAACGACAAGGCAACATCCAAGCTGCTTTATACGGATCAGCGCGAAGAATTAAAATGTGTTCAGCTCTTAGGGGCGATTCCCGAAGTATTTGAAAGAGCGGCACTGAGTGAAAGACTTGCGATATTCGATATTATTGATATCAACATGGGATGCCCGGTTCCGAATGTGGTCAAAGCCGGGGAAGGTTGTGCATTGATGGAGGATATACCGAGGGCATCGAAGATCATTGAAGCCTGTAAAAGAAGCGGAAAAACAGTTTCCGTAAAATGCCGCATAGGAATGAACAGGCAGAAGATCGTGATCGATGAATTCGCGAGAATGTGCGAAGCATCCGGCGCAGATATGATAACGGTCCATGGAAGGACCAGGGATATGATGTACGACGGGGAGCCTATGTACGATCAGATCAGACTGGCGAAGCAGTCGGTCGGGATTCCCGTATTTGCCAACGGAGGCATCAATTCAAAGGAAGAAGCTGTCAGCATGCTTGAAAAGACCGGAGCAGACGGGATCATGCTGGCAAGATACGGATTTGAGAACCCTCTGATATTTGCGGAGCTGACAAACACGGCATGCAATGATACGAAATACAGTCTGATGGCGGAACAGATAGAGATAGCGGAGGAATGCTTTGATGAGCTGTCGGTCCTGACTTATATCAGGAAGCTGGCATCTTATTTTATGAAAAAGCTTCCGGGGACAAAACATCTTAAAGCCGATCTGTACAGGTGCGGCAGCATTTCGGAACTGAAACGCCTGTGCGGGGAAATATTCGGAAACTGACCGGTGAGTTATTATTTTTGATTGACCGGTGGAGAGAAAGTTCAATGAATGCTGCCGGAATAGGAAAACGGTTGTGTTTTATTTTTGTATGTGAATTTGGAGAATGGCAGTGCTGGATAATTTTATTATAGAAGACGGTATTTTAAAGGCTTATGTGGGACCGGATCCGGAGATCCTGATACCTGAAGGTGTCCATACGATCGGGGACGGTGTGTTTAAAGGCATGTCGTGGATATTGAAAGTAACGCTCCCGTCGACACTGAAGAAGATAGGGGCGTTTGCTTTTAAGGGATGCAGAAAGCTTCAGAATATGGATTTTCCGGAAGGACTGTCTGAAGTCGGTGAATATGCATTTCACAGATGTCATGATATTGAGGAGATGATCTTTCCGAAAAACATGACAAACGTCGGAAGCCACGCTTTTTTATATTGCGACGGTTTGAAAAAAGTAGTGATGGAAGGACCGCTTTCCTTAGGGAAAGCTGTTTTTTCGCATAATATGGCCCTTCAGGAAATTTCGCTGAACAAGGATCTGGATTATCACAATTTCGGTGACGAAGTGTTTGAAGGCTGCGTGTGTCTGCACAGGATCATATTGTCCGGAGAGGCTTATGAAATCAGCAATCTGATAGAAGCCATTGATCCCGCTTCGGGATATCCGGATATCATCAGATCCATCGCGGCGGGTGTTTATCATTCATTGCAGATAGAAGGCGGAATCCTCCGAACATTCAATATCAATCTGAAAAATGTAACCATTCCCGAGGGCATTACTACGATCGGTAAGGGATGTTTCTTTGATAAAAAAGGCATCGAAAGCATTATTTTTCCAAAATCCCTGCGCCGGATCATGGCCAATGCTTTCTTAAACTGTACCAGTTTGACGGAGATCACCTTGCAGAACGAAGACCTTCTGCCTGACGGGAGGGCATTCCGAGGATGCACCAATTTAAAAAAGGTTCATTTATCGGATAAAACTTACCTTCTCGAGGACGAAACATCCAATGAATTGGTGGGAAGGATCAGGGAACAGGTCCGTGCGGACTTCCTGATCAGCGGGAAAACGCTGATACGGTACGTAGGTGATGAGGAACAGATCAGCATCCCGAAGGAAGTGGAGATCATAGGAGAACGAGCTTTTTTCGGGAAAGAACGTCTAAAGATCGTGACCTGCCCGGACATCCTTACAGAGATCAGGGAACAGGCCTTCGCCGGATGCCTGACTCTGCAGAACGTTATACTCCCTGCAGGCCTCAAAAGGATAGAGAGAGAAGCTTTTGCTGAATGTAAGAAGCTTTCTAAATGTAACCTTCCGATGTCTCTTGAATATATAGGTGAATACGCATTCCGCCGTTGTATGGCGCTGCCGGTTATTGATCAGTGGCCTGAAGACGCGGTGATACACCCGTATGCCTTTTACCGGACAAAAAACTACTCCGGACAAGCGAGAGTGCAGGAGCATATACATACCTCTTTTACTTTTGATATCGCTCCCTATGAATATGCCAATAAAACCTATGATAGGAAACTGATCCTGTCGGGGATCGGCAGAGTCGGAAAGTATGCATTTTCAGCCTGCCGCGGGCTCGAGGAGGTCGTCATAGACTCTCCTGCATGTGTGATCGAACGCGAGGCTTTTTCATGCTGTCCGGATCTGAAAAAAGTTCGGCTCAATATCAGGGAAATGGAGAAGGGTGTATTCGCTTACTGCAGAAACCTGGAAGAAGTATGCCTGTCCGGAATTTCGATCCTTCCGGCCGAATGTTTTGCGGGATGCCATAACCTGCAGAGCTTCGAGGCAAAGGAATTGACGCAGATGGACGCAAGATGTTTCGATGAATGCATACATCTGAATTCCTTTGATTTTTCGGGTATAAAGGTCATCGGAGAAAGAGCCTTTGAAAGATGCGATTCATTAAGAAGCGCGGAGCTCGGATGTGTGGTCTGCGGATTCCATGCATTTGCGGACTGTTCCGGACTGGAATATGTAAATATTTCACCCGAAACGGTATTAAAAAGCGGAGCTTTTATCGGATGTACCCAGATCGGAACTGTAGAATTTGAAGGTCGGAAATACGAATTTTCCTCATTTGCCGACGGGTTAAACCATGTGGGCAATCCTTTCCCGATGCCTGTCAGAGAAGTGATCTCATCTGTTTATTCGTGCTTTGGGATCCCTGACGGAAAAACGTTAAATGCATATACTCAGGATGCGGTCAGAATAACTGTGCCCCGGGATATCGAGGAATTGGGGCAGGATGTATTCAGGGATCATGTAAGGCTTGAGGAGATTGATATACCGGCTTCGGTAAAGATCTTCGGAAGCCATGCATTTTCGATGACAAAATGGCTGGACAGACAGCGCGAGATGTCGGATATGGTCATTGTAAACCGCGTCCTTCTGGATGGGGCCGGATGTAAGGGAAAGGTTGTACTGCCTGAAAGTCTGGACCGGGTTGCAAGCTGGAGCTTTGCCGGAAATACAGAGATCACGGAACTGGTGATCCCTTCCGAAAGGATCGCGATCGAAGCGCTTTCCTTCAGAAATTGTCTGAACCTGAAGAAAATAACCGCTTGGAATGGGAAAGAGTATGTCCTGCGAAGTGTTGAAGACCTTGAAAAAGCGGATTATCCCGAACTGATAGAGCGGATTTTTTCCGAGTGTATAAATTGTTTCAAACTTGAAGGAGATGGGAATCTGGTTGAAAGTACCGGAAATATCCGGAATCTTACTTTCCCTGACGGAATAAGGGCCATCGGCGACAATGTTTATATGGATTGCCATCTGCTCGAAGACATCGCACTTTCAAAAGATACGCAAAAGATCGGAAAATCAGCCTTTGAAAGCAGCAAATGGCTGAAAGAAGTTACGAATGCCGGTTCTGTCGTAAGCATCGGTCCTATGGCTTTTTCGGGCTGCCAATCGCTTGAATCCATCGATCTGT
>JAGCZE010000187.1 GCA_017960415.1 Lachnospiraceae bacterium | reverse complement strand
TTGAAAATGGATTGAATTCATCACGGCGTCCGATCGCAAGAAACAATATTTTACCTTATGTGCGATAAATCCGATCTTCGGGACATTCTCGTATCCGGGTGCTGCCGGAATGTGTCCGGTAACATAGCAGTTTTTATCCACATCAGCATCGGTGATCCCGATATTCTTCATTTCAGACACAAGAACATTGGCCAGATCGAACTGACGCTCTGTAGATGGTGTTTTATCGCAGCTATCATCACTTGTTGTATGTATAACAACGTATTTTAACAGTCTTTCGTATGCTCTCATTTATTGACCTCCGTGATATGTTCTACCACGGAACAGTATAATAAATATAACGATATCAGTCAATCATGTTCAAATGTCCTTAAGAACCTGGCTGCCCTCTCTGTTCCGGGAGCTGTAAAGAAATGCTTGGGGTCGGAGTCTTCAATAACCGAACCTCCGTCCATAAAAATGATACGGTCGGCTATTGCCCTCGCGAACGCCATTTCATGCGTAACTATAAGCATTGTACGTCCCTGTTTCGCAAGATCAAGTATAACATCGAGGACTTCCCTTACCATCTCGGGATCAAGCGCAGCCGTGACTTCGTCAAATAAGAGGATCTCGGGATGCATGATAAGCGCCCTGACTATGGCAACCCTCTGCTTCTGGCCGCCTGAGAGCTGTCTGGGATAACTGTCTTTTTTGGCCGATAAGCCTACCTTTTCGAGCAGCTGTTCTGCTTCCGCGCGTACTTCGTCCTTATTTCTCTTCTGGACCTTTAGAGGAGCGAGCATCACATTCAAGTGTAAGCGTCAAATAATCCATGTATGGGCTTTATGGGCTTATAATCTTCGCCATAGCGCCACTCGTAGTAAGCCATGGGATAATAGGCCTCATACTCTCAGTGATAATGATTGTACGCTTTGTCAAAGCCGTAAAGCTGAACGTTGAGTACGCGGAGTATAAAAAAAGAATACAGTGAGTATATGAACAACTATCGATGATAACCCGACCTTTCTTTTTACACCTTTATTTACACACAATGGCCGCCGTGAAAACGGCGGCTGTTGTGTTGGAAAAGAAAGCTTATTTTGTCGTGTCAAACATCATTAACAGTTCCTTTTTGTTGTTGATGCCAAGCTTCGAAAAAATGCTCGATATGTGGTTTTTGACTGTAGATTCCGAAATGCAGAGCGTTTCGGCTATTCCCGCACGTGTCTTGCCGGAGATGTATTCCCGGAGCACGTCCGTCTCCCGGCTGGTAAGATTGGTCTTTGTGGCCAGCTTCTGAAGGTCGCTTTCGTAGATCCCGCGTCCCTGACGGTTAGCTGACCTTGGAGCAGTTCTGTCCTTTAACACGTTTTCTTTATACTTATCAGCAACATCCCTGGCAATTCCTGCAGTTTCCTGAACAAGCCCTGCTGCTCCACGATCGTTCATTTCAGAATGAGCGTCACAGTTTGCGGTGTATGATCCTTCGCCATTGCTGTCCGTTCCGTCCTTCTCCCTGACCATGACCACAGATCGCCTGTGTTTTATGGCAAAGTATGCCGCTGCCGCTATTAAGCATATGATCACAGCAACAACGGAAAAGATCCCAACCCACGAGTCTGTCGGTGCCCGTCTGCTTCCAAACTCGTTCACGCCGGCGTATATCCTCCCGTAGTCAAGCCCTTTTCCCGCATAATAGCCGTTAGCGGCAGTGTTGATCGTATCGGCCGGTATCCTGCCGCCTTTATCAATGGTATTGACAACATTGTAATTCTCACCGTTTTTCAATGCTGGAGCCACAGCCGGATCCATGACCCTGCACGCAATGAAGTCGACCTTACCGTCCCTGCCAATGGTTGACCCTTCATTTTCAAGCATAATGGGATGAAAGCTCAGGTGCTCCATGTCAGGAGAAGTATTGTCCTCAAAGGTGCAGAAACTGAACTCAACTATGCCTGTAGGCAGTCCGATGCCTATCTGGTCGGCGGGATACACCCAGGCTGCGCCCTCCTGCTCGGCGGAATTACCGGATATCAAGGTATTGGTGACATAGACCGGCGCATTTTCCCCACTGTGCAGCACCATGCCGCCTCCAAAGGTATCGGCATTGTTATTGGTTATCTGGCAGCTGTCTATCGTAAGAATCGTACCTGCAGACAGGATGCCGCCTCCGTTCGGGGCAGAACAGCCGTCGATCAGACAGTTTTTGATCACTGCTTCCGAATTGGCTATAGCAATGCCGCCTCCGCCCTTCACAAATGTGTTTTTTTCAGCGAATTTTACCCGCTCATTATCCTTAATGGCGACGTTTTCAAGCAGGCCATTGATCCCGCCGAGCACAACGATCCCGGTATAGGCCCGGTTATTCAGGAATTCCGTATCTGACATTTCAAATAGCGTCTTTTTCCCGTTACACCAGAGCACGCCTCTTTCGCAGGTATTATAAAGAAAGCGGCAGCTTTTGATGGAAATACCCGCACGCCTCCCGAGATCTTTATTCCCGTCGGTATAATGAAGATAGATTGCGGCTCCGTATTGTGCGCAATAATCCCTGATCGTGCAGTTGTGCAGTTTCAGATCAATGTTGTCGCTTGCGCAGATGCAGCCCATGTCCGTGAGGTCCCCGTGAAAATCTGCAAAAGAAGCTGCATTTTCAGGACTGCCTGCCGGATATTCATAACAGCCGTTAAAAATGATATTTTCGAAGCTTACGCTTATAAATTCGCTTTCCAGCTCTGAACCAATGATCTGGAAATGAGCCTTGTTCAGCGTTGCACACGGCTCAACCCCTATGATCCTTACACTTTGTTTGATCTCAATTGGAATGTCCTTCTCATCAAAAAACATATCCCCGACATATATGGTTTCCTGCTTGTCGGCCAGTGCTTTCATCAGCTCCGCGCGGGTGGTGATACAGTTGGACTTTTTATCCTGGGCACCGGAATGAACGCTGGATGGCAGTATAAATAAGGCCAGAATGATACTCAAAAGGATAAGGCGCAACCCTTTTGAAACATATTTGAAAGAAGTCATAAATGCCTCCGATATAACCTGAATGATTATCGATTATTAATATATCGGAAAGACACCCGTGTGTCAAATGCAAGCATGATTCAAAATAGGACTAAAAATAGGACTTCCGGCTCCGTATGTCCTATATATTTTATGTACTTTGATGCTTATAATTATTATGAAAGAGTGTTCTTTTAAACAAAACGGACATGCGTCTTTGTTTGGGATGGAAGGAGGCGAACCTTTGAAGAATTCGAAAAGAGAGAAATGGTCTTCAATTAATAACAGGTCAGGACATAAAGTAAAACCATTGTTTTTAGTATTGGCATTGATCATGATCCTTTCCGGCTGCAGCAAGGGCGGCGGGTCCGGGGAGAACACGGGGACTACGGGACAGAACAGTCAGACCGAACAGGGAACAGAATTTCAGGACGGAATCAGCCAGAATGGTCAGAATGATAGTGAAGGCCAGAATGGTCCGTTGAACGGCAACATAGTACAGAACGGCATGCAATCCGGCACTTCACTGATGCTTGCCCCGGAAACCGCGATACAGGCGTTAGAGGATCTGGTAGAAATATGTATTAAGAACGGGGAGTATTTTGACTCACTTCTAATGTATGAATCCTCGAATTTCTGGTATAGTCAGGCGGGTGCCGGCGTCGGCGCTCTGCGGCTGGCCATCGAGCGTATTTTGTGGCTGCTCGGAGAAGGGGAGAATTTCGCATCCCTGTCACAGGGGAGCCGCATTACCTCCTGGGATGAATTGGAGATGGTGTGCCCGTCGTCCCCATATCCCTGGTATTTTGAAGGCCTGATATATGACGTTCAGGGGAAAGCGGATGATGCTGCTTACTGTTATGCGGGAGCGGAGTCTTTATTGAATTATCCGGATGGAGGAATGGATTTTCATTTTCTGAAGGACATGCCGATAGCGGACCTTTATACCGCAAGGGACAGGCTCAGGGCTATTGAGGAGAGGCTTTATTCGGAATATGAGCCGGATAATACCGGTATTGAACCCGACCCCTGGAACGGACGGCCGGACTATCTTATATCGCAAATAGTGGTATTGACCGGTGATGAAAAATGTGAAGAAGCCATGCCGTACGCTGAAGAGCTTGTAAGAATGGCTCCGTTTGAAGCGGTAAACTGGTATTCTGCGGTGGTCACGGCGTTAGGAGCAGGGGAACCTTCCTATGCGGTGATATGGTTACGCGAAGGTTTGGGGTATCACCCGGAAGATAAGAGCCTACTGGAGATGTCGGACACCATAGCACAAATATTCGGGGAGGCGGAATAAATGAAAAAGAGATCCTTGGTTTTAATGTTCTTTATTATTTCGTTTCTATGCTCATTAATGATAACGAAAACTACAGAAGCCTATGCAAAAAGACTGATGGCTCCGCGTCATTTGGCCCTGTATTACGATGAGCATCGTGTTCAGAC
Source organism: Lachnospiraceae bacterium (assembly GCA_017960415.1). The sequence goes on along the minus strand of JAGCZE010000187.1, from coordinate 3,642 downwards.
CGATCCCAATGAATATAAAAGTGCCATAGTTGAATTAACTTTGGGAGATGATATAGTCCTGAGAGGCGAGATAGAACCCCCGCCATTAAAGACCCTTAACGAAAGCGAATTATATTATCTTGCGGACGAAGCCCGCCAAGAGCTTGGATTAAGCATAAGTGAGATCGGGGATATAGAGAGCTGGCCATACTTCCTCGATGACAGGGTCAAGCTTGAACTGGTATTTAAATTTGCAAAGATCGGGGCAAATTACATACCCGGTCCGGGTGGCGAGGCTGTAAGTGCCGGAATGACTGTCTATAACGGATATAAAAGCGTGGAAAGAGGGAAAGGCTATTCTGACGTAGCCAGTGACGCCGCTTCTCTCGTTGCGGGACATGAATTTGAAAAAATGGGGAAGAATACGGCCCTCAAATTTGCAAAGCTTCCCGGGTACGGGCAGGTCGTCCTCGGTACCGTAGGTGCATTGAAGGAAGCTGCGGATACCACACAGTATGAAGACTTCTGCAGGGATTCCGATAAGAAATTCAGGAAAGCAGCTGAATATCATGTACTGCTAAACAGAAAGATCCAAAAAGCGCTTGAAGAGAAGAACAAAAAACACAGTGCGGCTTACATTTATTTTGAAGACGCGGAATGTATCGTGGAAAACAAAAGCTTGTTGGGAGTAAGCGGGATAAAGATGAGATACCGGCTGGTCGGCACATTGTATCAGGAGACGAAGTCCAATCAGGAATTCTCGGACCTTTCGGATATGTCGGGCAAGTATAAAGGTACCCTTTACCTGACGGTTGAAGGTGTCGACCTCGCGGACAGCCTTGATGCCGGATGGGCAGACCGCACTGATCTGTGTGAAGGAGCCGCAGCCGGCAAGGACAGCGTTGACGAGTGGTGTCAGGTGCTGAAGAGATTTCCCAACCAGAACTTTATTGATTATCGTAAAACTACTTTTTCAATCTTCACCGAGAAGACGGTAAAGCCGGCATCGCTTGTCAGAAAGCTTTCAGGGGATTTTACTGCTGAGATCAGTTCCAAAGACGGCCTGGGCAAGGTGGTTCTGGGTGGATCATTTGACAATAATTCCGATGAGACATTATTTGAATTTCACCATCAGCTGTATATGATCTCACGCCTCGATGTCGTGCGGGATACCGGTAAAAAGGTTATTAATTACGGGCCATGGGAGGAAACGGTCAATATCATGGAAGATCCCGATGGAAGCCTTAACGGTCTTTATATTATGTCGACCGGAAACGAGGCAACGGAGAAAACCGGTGATGCGGCATATATCATGTTCAGCGGAGGAGGACGGCTGTGTATGATACCCAAGTCAAAGAAGGCGACTGTATTTGACGATCTGAGGTATCCTCCGAAGATGACGATCAAGGCAAAAGAATGACAAACTAATGGAGGCGCGTATGAAGGGATTTATGAAGAGACAGGTTTTTTTGCTGCTTGCGATACTGTTGGCGTTTACTCTGACAGCGTGCGGAAAAAAGGACGATAACGTCGGAAATTCCGGGAACGGAGGCAATACAAATACCGAGGAAAATGCAGGTAATCAGGGCAATGGAGGAAACACTGGTAATGCCGGCAGCACAAACAGTAACGGCGGTTTCTTAAGCCGTGAAGATGATGAGACCGAACCGAAGACGGGAACTGCCAAGACCGAAAGTAATACAACCGACGACAATGCCTCTGTATCTGAGGCAACAGGCGTCGGTGAAGGTGCACAGGGCATCACGGACAGAGCCCCTATTACGCTCGACGGGATCCTGCTGTATATTGAGACAGGCAGTACAGATTATTTCACTCCTCACAAGCTGAGCAGCTCCGAACAGGAAGAGTTAAGAAAAAACATAGAAAAAGAGGGCGGCAAGGTTTCATTTGATCAGGACGGCACCATACACATCACGGGCGAGGGCAGCACAAAACTGGTGATCCATCCTGATGGCTCTTATGAAGGGACAGACGCGGACGGGCAGTCCCTGGGCGTCGTCTCCTCAAGCTCAGAATGGCCTGATTCCGCATTTGGCAAAGCTGTTCCCAAGCCTGACTTCGACATCGGGATGCAGATGGAAGACGGGGAAGGCCTGATGATATTGTTTGAAAACGTGACCATGGCTGATGCCGAAGCATACGGAAAAAAGCTCGCGGAGGCAGGATTTACCAACAATGCCAATGAGATGAAGATGTCAGGTGTCGGAATGTACAGTTACAGCGGCGGTAACTCAGACGGGATCGACGTTGAGTTTAATTATCTGAATTCTGGCGGAACCGTATCCTGTGGACTGACCGTAGAGAAACACAAGGAATATTCAGATTATGATGATTATGGGGATTACGGTGATTTTGGAGATTACTCGGATTTTGGTGACGATTCCGGGGAATATTATCCCGGCTATGGTGATTACGGCGATACCGATTATGACTACCTGAGTGCTCTGTTCAGCGACAGCTGGCCTTCCTCAGGACTTCTGACACTTGTTGATGAGCCTGATTTTGGAGACGGCTTCAAGATAGATACATATGAGGACAAGGTTAGTGCCTCTGTGCTCGGAGCTACAAAGTCGGATTATGACGCATATGTAAAAAGCGTCAAGGCAAAGGGATTCACATTGGACTCCGAAACCGATGAGTATCCGGAGGACGACCTCTATATGTACACAGGATTCAACAGCAAGGGCAATGGTTGCCTGGTACAGCTCTATATGGGCGAACTTGGAATAATCGTGACAATTCCTGAATGATGATAAATGGTATATGTATTATCAGCTTTTCCCTGCAATCAAGCTGAAATATTTATACGATGATAAGGATCAGTAAATCATATTACATTAGCTCTAATTATAGTCCGATGCTCATAACTGGGTATCGGACTGAATTCTTTTATCTCATGAATTTGGAAACTATATAGACAACAACAATAGTATACAGAGTGTGTAATCTTTATAAGAGCGTGAAAATATATCAGCTCGTACGTACTTTATACTCGCTTACATAACCTATAGTTTCGCCGTCGATCTGTATTGCGCAGGGACGGTCGGATGAGATGCGGATATCCTGACCTGTGAAGATCTTGCATATATTGCTGTATTTGAGATGCGTTCCCTTAAAAAATGAAGGAAACACGGTCTTTGTCTTAAAAGGTCCGCAATTGAACAATACAATGGTCGAAACGTGGCGGTCTCGGTTTAGTCTGTCCTGCCCGGGAGTCGGATTCATGCCGCCTCCGTAATACCTGCCCTGCATGGTCGTTGAAATATAGCAGCGACGGAAGGTTCGCGTATCACCATTGACCGTAATGGTCGAATTGAACGGCTTAAACTTGCCGAACAGCCCTTTAAGAGCGATCCATGCGAAATTGACTTTGCCTGTTCCGGAAGCAATGATCTTATCCGCTTCATCTGTTGAATAGCCGTCAAGTCCGAACCCGACATTATTCAGAAAATAGTAATCTTTGCCGTTTATTGTAGCAATCGGAAGATACCGCAGGTATTTGGTTATGTTCACCGGCGGATCCATTCTTTTGCCGCCTATGTCGGTCATGAAATCTGTTGAAGCACCTATTGCATAATAATAAATCTGCTGATTGATCCTGAAATCCTTTGTATCGTTGACAAAGCGGTTAAGCGTTCCGTC
>JAGCZE010000186.1 GCA_017960415.1 Lachnospiraceae bacterium | reverse complement strand
GAAGAGGCGCCCCTGCTAAGGGTGTAGGTCGTTTGCGCGGCGCGAGGGTTCAAATCCCTCCTTCTCCGTTATGAAAATTAAAGCTGTGTGGTCGCTGAACACACAGTTTTTTTCGTTAATAAAGCAGTTGTTCATGATTTTATAACAGCAATAATATAGATTTTTTAGTGGTATCGGTCCGGCGGATGTGTTAGAATAGACAGTAGTATTGGCTATGAAAGTATTGGGTATTGGCAGGAGGTGTTTATGAATCTTATAAAAAAGTTGTACAGGCGGGATATGATCGAATGTCTGCTGTGTGATGACGCACCGTGTACAAAAGCATGTCCTTCGCTTGATCCGGCCGCATTGCTGCGCAGTATATGGTTCGACAATGAAGAGGGTGCGGCATCCGGGCTTGCAGCCGGTGCTCCGGTATCCGGCAGCTTTGCATGTGAAAACTGTCCGGCACCCTGCGAGAAGAGCTGCATAAGACCCGGCAGTATACATATCCGCGATCTGGTCAGCAGACTGCATGAAGAAGTTCTTCCCGAAATAGACGAGTTCCCCGAAGACGAGAACCGCCTGAAGACCGATCTGTGCGGGATCCCTCTTGAGAATCCTTTCCTGCTTTCTTCATCGGTTGTAGCGAGTACCTATGAGATGTGTGCCCGGGCATTCGAAGCCGGATGGGCGGGGGCGTGCTTCAAAACGATCTGCAGCTTTGACATACATGAGGCATCGCCGAGATTCTCGGCAGTAACCGGAGACAACGGAACTATTTTCGGATTTAAGAACATCGAACAGCTCTCGGACCACAGCGTTGCCGAGAATATGGAAATATTCAGAAGGCTCAAGGAGAAATATCCGACGAAATTCATCCTGGCTTCGATAATGGGGCAGGACGAGCAGGAATGGGAAGATCTTGCTGGAGAATGTGAGAAGAACGGCGCCGATGCCATCGAGCTGAATTTCTCATGTCCAAATATGATGGAAAACGGTTTGGGTTCGGACATCGGTCAGATCCCGGAACTGGTTGAAAAATATACCGCAGCCGCCAAACGAGGCTGTAAGATCCCGGTACTTGCGAAGCTGACACCTAATGTCGCAAGTCTGGTACCTGCCGCACTTGCGGCCAAACGCGGAGGCGCAGACGGAATTGCTGCGATCAATACGATCAAGAGCATACTTGCTATCAATCTGCATACTTATGTTTCATCGCCTTCGGTACATGGAAAGAGCGCTGTGGGCGGATACAGCGGTAACGCGGTCAAACCCATTGCCCTGCGCATGATCGCGGAGCTTGGATGGACCGATGAGCTCAAAGGTATGCATATCAGCGGTATGGGCGGAATCGAAACCTGGAAGGATGCTATGGAATTCATACTGATGGGCAGCACTTCGATACAGATCACGACAGCTGTCATGCAGTACGGTTATCGTATCATTGACGATTTAAAGGACGGAATGAACCGGTATCTTGCGGAGAAGGGCTTTGACAGTATCAAAGACGCCGTAGGACTCGGACTCGACGCCGTGGATGCATCGACCGATGTGCTTGAGCGCGATACGGTAATCTATCCGAGATTCAGCCGTACCAACTGCGCAGGCTGCGGAAGATGCGTGATCTCGTGCATGGACGGCGGCCATCAGGCGATCCGCCTCGATGAAAACCGCAAGCCGATACTTGATCCGAAGAAATGCGTCGGATGTCATCTGTGCGTACTGGTATGTCCGACCGATTCGATCAGGCCCGGAGGAAAGAGAAGGGATAAGATTTGAGATTTAAAATAAACATAGAGGAGGTTTACAATGGAATTTCTGGATCTTATTATGAAAAGACGCTCTGTAAGAGCATATGCAGCCGACAGGGAGATCAGTAACGAAACCATCGGCGAGATCATTAAGGAAGCTTATCAGGCTCCTTCATGGAAAAATTCCCAGACAGCAAGGTACTATATTGCAAATACACCCGAGGCGATAGAGAAAGTCAGGAAAGCCCTTCCCGAATTCAATAACAGGAGTTCGGCCAATGCGGCTCTTGTGATCACTACATTTGTTAAGGATATCTCGGGCTTTTCCGCAGGAACCGCAGAAAACGAGCTCAGTAACAAATGGGGTGCGTACGACTTAGGTCTTAACAATGCGTATTTTATCCTGGCTGCAAAGGAAAGAGGCCTGGACACCCTGATCATGGGACTCAGGGATGCCAATATGCTCAGAGAAGAGTTCAATATTCCCAAAACCGAGCAGATCACAGCAGTCATAGCACTCGGATATGGTGCAAATGAGCCTGCACCGAGACGCGACAGGGCTGTGGAAGAGGTTGCGAAATTCTTTTAACATAATAAATTGATAATAGATTGGATAATACCGATGAAATGGTTGATTGCTTCGGATATACACGGATCTGAATTCTACTGCAGTAGACTAATAGAGGCCTGTGAACGTGAAAAAGCAGACAGAATGCTGCTGTTAGGGGATCTGTTGTACCACGGCCCCCGCAATGATCTTCCTGAAGGATACGCTCCGAAGAAGGTCATAGAGCTTCTGAATGCGCATAAGAACGAGATTTTCTGCATTCGCGGCAACTGTGAGGCAGAAGTGGACCAGATGGTGCTGGAATTTCCGATAATGGCGGATTATGCGGTCATTCCTTTGGGAAGCAGGGCAATCTATGCGACCCACGGGCATATTTACAATAAGGACAAGCTTCCTCCGCTAAAGACCGGCGATATCCTGCTGTATGGCCACACGCACATTCCGATGTGTGAGACAGTAAGCCCGGTGCAAGGGACTCATGACAACATCGGCATTGCTCCTGCAGCTTGTTCGGAAGGTACGAATCCCGGCATAGGTTCCGGGACGGACACGGAATCCGGTATAATCTGCATGAATCCGGGTTCGGTTTCGATACCGAAGGCAGGTTCGCAGCACAGCTATATGACTCTGGAGACGGAGGATGCGGCCCTATATTCCCGACAAACAGAAAAAACAGGAGAGAAGGAACAGGAGCAGACGGCTGAATCCGGGAAAATCCTCTTTAGCTGGAAAACGCTGGACGGTGAAGTCTACAGGACATATCAGCTTGGCTTAAGATGAAAGGTTACAGATGATAGAGATACTATCGGTCGGAAATATGCGCGAAAGCGACGCAAATACGATCAGAAGCGGTATTTCCGGCAGGGAACTGATGATGAGGGCCGGCAGGGCCATTTTCGAAAATGCGGAGTGGAAGCCGCCTGTAGCGATCGTATGCGGAACGGGCAACAACGCCGGAGACGGATATGTTCTTGCGAAACTCCTGCATGATGCGGGGATTGCCTGTACACTGATCTTGCTTGAAGAGAAGTTTTCCGAGGACGGAAAGTATTATTTTGATATATGCAGGGAAGCAGGTATCAGTGTAAAAATCCCGGGAATGTCCGGAGAGTCGCAAAACACTGAGAAAGATTCAGAAGAAATAAGTTGTGCGCATATATCGGCGGCTGAACTCAGCACATATTCTACTATAGTAGATTGTTTATTCGGAACCGGTTTTAAGGGAGATGTCCGCGGCAAGGCAGCAGATATCATAAATGCCATCAATACAAGCGGAGCATATGTGATTTCCGTTGACATCAACAGCGGCCTGAACGGTGATTCGGGGATGGCAGAAAGCGTGGTCGTCAGACCGGAGCATGAGCCCTATACAGGGGAAGATGTCAAACCGGAGCCGACCTCACACAAGATTTCCGGGACAAATAATAATGCCGGCTGTGTCATTTCGGATCTCACGATATCCATCGGAAGCTTCAAACCCGGCCATTTCCTGAATATGGCGAAGGACATGATGAAGAGGAAGATCAACTGCGATATCGGCATCACACCGGTTGACAGACCCTTCTATCTTCTGGAAAAGACTGATCTAAAGCCTTTTTTTGCACCGCGTTTCAATTATTCGAACAAGGGAACTTACGGATATGTAGCCCTGATCGGCGGTTCGAAACGTTACAGCGGTGCGATCCGTCTGGCTGCGATGGCAAATGCTGCAATGCGCGCAGGTGCAGGTGTTGTAAAGATAGCGGTCCCGAGCTCATTATGTCCTGTCGTTGCGTCAAATATCCTGGAAAGTACGCTATTTCCGCTGTCCGATGATGACGGTGAAGCAAGGTTTGTTGAGAGCGAGATCGCAGAGCTGATCTCAAATGTAAAAACGGTCGCTTTTGGAATGGGGATCGGCATAACCGAAGAAACCGCAAAGATCCTGGATTATTTGCTGGACAATTACACAGGAAGACTGATCATAGATGCCGATGGGCTGACACTGCTACCAAGAACGGATCCCGAAAAGATCCGGCAGACAAAAGCTCAGCTGATCCTGACACCTCATATCAAGGAATTTTCAAGGCTGCTTGTCAGTGAAAAGATTGAAAGTCCTCAACACTCAGGGAATGAAGTTATAAATGAGATTCTTTCTACACCGATAGAACATGCCCGGAGATATGCTCTCGATCATAAGCTGATACTGCTTCTAAAAGGACCGTCAACGATCATTACGGACGGTAATATTACATACATTACCGATGCAGGCTGTGCCGGAATGGCTACCGCAGGAAGCGGGGATGTGTTATCGGGTATTCTTGCCGCGGTATGCGCTTATCTGCCTGAGATGGCATGTCACGCAAAGCTGTCCGGCAGTAGTACCCCGGATCTGTTGAAAGCTTCAGAAAACAGCAGTAATGATGTTTCATTGGAAACACCGATGAATAACAGTACAGCATTTGCGGGAACACCGAAAACAGGCCTTGCATTTTCAGTGGCTGTCGGGGCATATATCAACGGAAAAGCCGGTGAGCTGGCGCAGGAGCGCACCAATTCCATCAGCATGATCGCAAGCGATACGGTTTCGTGTATTACGGATGTCATTTCGGGTCTGGTGTGACTACCGGATAAGATGACATAACACTGTGTCCGTATACCAATCCAGATAAAAAGCGGATTTCTAATCATCCGTTTATAATAACAGTTTATATATTTTCAGGGAGGGTTCAGACATGCAATTTACAAAACTTCAAAAAGACATGATGCAGGCAATGAAGGATCACGACAAGGTGCGCAAGGATGCACTTTCAGCGCTGGTCTCGGCAACAAAGAAGCTGGCCATCGATGCCGGCTGCAGGGATGATATTCCGGACGAGATGACAGATCAGGCCATACTGAAGGAGATCAAGAGCGTAAAGGAGCAGATCGATACCTGCCCTGACTCGCGTGCCGAGCTGAAGGCCGAATATACCGCAAGACTTGCCGTATTTGAGGAATACGCACCCAAGATGTTCTCTGCCGAAGAGGTGGAAAAGATCCTGAAGGAGAAATTCGCCGATGTGCTCGCAAGCGGCAATAAAGGACAGGTTATGAAAGCTGCGATGGCTGAACTTAAAGGCAAGGCAGACGGCAAGATCATAAATGAAGTAGTGGGAAAACTGCTGGGATGAGGTCGAAATCCCAAAATAATGCTATCGATCGAAAACAGAAATATTTTTGGATAATTAATAATAACTGGGATGAGGGCAAATAAAATGGATCCGAAGAAAATGAAGAAGATCGGGATGACGGTCAGTATCTGCATGGGAATTACGATGAGTTTTTTCCTGTCTTTGATAGGGACCGGACTGTCCGGACATTTTACGGTACCCGGATGGTTGATCAGTTTTCTGGTCAGTACCGTAGTCAGCCTTTTGATCGGATTTTTGATACCGATGAAAAAAGTAACGGATGGTGCGACCAAAGCACTGAAGCTGAAGCCGCAAAGCCTGCCGGCAAGATGTGTGGAGAGCTTTATTTCAGACATTATCTACACTCCGCTGATAACCTTTATCATGGTTTTCATCGCTTATAAAAGTGCGATCTCCCATGGAGCTCCGGCTGAGTCAATGAACCTCGGAAAGATGTTTTTGGGTTCATTATGGATCTGCCTGGCAGCAGGATTTGTGCTGATTTTCATTTTCATGCCGATCTTTATCAAAATAGCTATGAAGAAGAACGGGGTCGGACCGCAGGAAGCTGCGCCCGGAAACGCTGACAGGAAATAAGGGAGAATTAAAGATTATGAAAAAGAGTGTCAGGAGAACATTAAGTATCCTGCTGAGATCCCCGATGTAAGCATATCAGGTGATGTCAGTATAAAATATTCCCTCGACATGACTATTTTCTGTAATCCTTCGGCGTAACACCGTATTTGCGCTTGAACAGTCTTATAAAATACGAAAAATTATCAAATCCGCAGCGCGACGCGATCTCCCCGATCGCGTCGTTGCTTTCTTTTAACAGATAGCCCGCATACGCAATACGGTAATCATTCAGATAATCGATAAAGCTGTGACCGGTCTCCTGCTTGAAAAAACGCATAAAATGAGAGGGACTGTATTCAACATGTGCGGCGGCATCTTCGATCGTAATATGCTCGGAAAAATGTTCCCTCACATAGATAATGATCTTCTTCAGGATCTGTTCATGCGAAGAGGCGGATACCGGTCTTTCCGATGACCGATGGGAGTAGAGCGAGAAAAGAAAACGGAACAGACAGCTTTTCAGCAGCAGAGGATATCCTTCGGACCTCATCTCGCTGACAATATCCGCTTTGTCAAGAGCGTCGGAAGCTGAAGCATGCAGGCCTGTTCCGGGTATGATAGGCCTGGAAAAATGCAGAGTCCCCTTTTGCAGAGCCTGGATCACATTTATTCTACACCAGTCGTTTTCTTCCATACTGTCCAGGATCGACAATGAAAAAATGATATTTTCGTACTCCATATGCCCCTGCCTGCCGGTTGAGGCCCCATTTTCCGCATTGTTCGAGTCAGCCCCGTTGCCGACACTGATGGAATGCAGTTCTCCGGGCAGGATCGGAATGATGTAACCGGCGCTAACCTGCATTGGTTTTAAGTTGACTGTTACGATTCCCGAGCCCTTTTTTATGTAGATGATCTCCATCTGCTCATGCCAGTGCAGGTTGACTTTTTCAAAATCCTGCGGTATCGAGCATAGATAAGTGTTGTATGAAAATCCGGGCTGTTCATGCAGCTTGGATTCATGATATTGTATATATTCTTCTAATTCCATTTTCATAACCTCTTAATGATATGATAGTATTGTACTATTTTTAGGTGGAATAATGCAAGAAAAATATCATTGGTGATCTTATGATGTTATTGTCATGAGATAATCGATAATGATCGACGGTTGGAAACATAACTACCGGAACCATGACTGCAAATCAATGGATCTGAAACCGGATCAAAAAAGGAGAATATGATTTATGAAAAAAAATACTGCCATTAAAGATTACACATCGAAGCCTCTCAATGAATGTACACAGCTTGAACTTTTTAATGCTGTACTGGAATATGTATCCGACAAGGCAAAGGAAGTCGGCTACAACGAGGGAAAGAAGAAAGTTTATTATATATCCGCTGAGTTTCTGATCGGCAAGCTTCTCAGCAACAACCTGATCAATCTCGGTATTTACGAAGATGTTAAGAAGGAGCTGGAGGCAGCTGGCAGAAGCCTTACGGAACTGGAGGAATTCGAGGATGAGCCGTCTTTGGGAAACGGCGGACTCGGACGTCTTGCAGCATGTTTTATCGATTCCCTTGCAACCCTCGGTCTTCCGGCTGACGGGATCGGACTGGCTTATCACTGCGGACTGTTCAAGCAGTCATTTGCCGAAGGCAAGCAGTATGAGACTCCGGACAAGTGGCTCACCTGGGGCAAGGAGAGCTGGATGAAGCGCTCGGATAAGCATTACAAGGTGCGCCTGGGCAATGCCGAGGTTACTTCGACGATGTATGAGATCGCAGTGACCGGTTATGACAGCAAATGTACGACTCTGCGTCTGTTCGACCTTGACACGATCGATGAAAGACTCGTAAAGAACCGCATCAATTTCGATAAAAACGATTATCTGAAGAACCTGACTCTGTTCCTGTATCCCGATGACAGCGACGAGGCAGGCAGGATCCTGCGTGTATATCAGGAATATTTCATGGTCAGCAATGCGGCTCAGTGGATACTGGAGGAATGTGTCGCAAAGGGCAGCAATCTGCATGATCTGGCTGATTATGCGGCTATTCAGATCAACGATACTCATCCTTCCATGGTCATTCCCGAACTGATCAGACTGCTGACCGAGCGCGGAATAGACGAAAAGGAAAGCTATGAGATCGTAACAAATGTCTGCGCATATACAAACCATACAATACTTGCGGAAGCGCTTGAAACCTGGCCGAAGTATTATCTGGAGACCGCGGTTCCCCAGCTGCTGCCGATCATTGAGCGCCTGAACAAGACCGCCGCCAAGAGAAGCAAAGATCCCTTTGTCCAGATCATTGACAAACAGGGCAATATTCATATGGCAAATATGGATATTCATTTCTCCCACAGTATTAACGGCGTTGCAAGACTTCATACGGAGATCCTGAAGAATTCGGAGCTTGCGCCTTTCTACAAGCTGTATCCTGAGAAATTCAACAATAAGACCAACGGTATCACATTCCGCAGATGGCTGAAAATGTGCAATCCCGAGCTGTCGGCAATGATCACTTCAAAGATCGGCGACAAATGGATCAAAGATGCCGATGAGCTCGAGAAGCTCGGCGGGTCGGTTTGCGAAGAGCTGCTTGACATCAAAGCTGGGAAAAAGCGCGATTTTGCTGCCTGGCTTGAGAAAGCCCAGGGCGTAAAGGTTGATCCCACATCCGTATTTGACGTACAGGCAAAGAGACTGCATGAGTATAAGAGGCAGCAGCTCAATCTTCTCTGGGCTATTTACGAATATAAAAAGATCAAGAAAGGTGAGAAGCCTGTAAGGCCGGTTACGGTATTCTTCGGTGCCAAGGCCGCACCTGCCTACAGAATTGCCAAGGATATCATCCATGCGATCATTACCTTCGGCAAGGTTGTTGAGAACGACCCCAAGGTAAGCCCTTATCTGAAGATCGTAATGCTTGAAAACTACAATGTATCCTTCGCCGAGAAGCTGATCCCCGCAGCCGATATTTCCGAGCAGATCTCGCTTGCATCGAAGGAAGCCAGCGGCACCGGCAATATGAAATTCATGCTGAACGGCGCTGTGACACTCGGTACCGAGGACGGTGCGAATGTT
>JAGCZE010000185.1 GCA_017960415.1 Lachnospiraceae bacterium | reverse complement strand
TCCCCGGAAAGACTATTGAAGAGATATCCAAGCTCGCGGATGCAAGGATGTACAAGGATAAGGAACAGTACTACCTGAAAACCGGTATTGACAGAAGGAGAAGATAAAAAATTATATACTTTAAAGGAGGTATTGCGTATGGCGGTGGATATGTCTGTTTCAAATGACATCAGGTATGTTGGGGTGAATGATCATAAGATCGACCTGTTCGAGGGTCAGTACGTCGTTCCGCTCGGAATGGCTTACAATTCGTATCTGATCCTGGATGAGAAGGTTGCCGTAATGGATACCGTTGATGCAAAGTTTACGCATGAATGGCTGGATAATCTGGGCAGGGAGCTTAAGGGCCGCAAGCCGGATTATCTGATCGTCCAGCATATGGAGCCGGACCATTCTGCAAATATATTGAATTTCATGAAGAATTATCCTGATTCTACAATTGTAGCATCAGCAAAAGCATTTGCGATGATGAACAATTTCTTCGGAAAAGAATTCGAAGACAGCCGCATTATCGTAGGTGAAGGCGATACACTGGCACTTGGAAAGCACACGCTGACATTTGTGACGGCGCCCATGGTTCACTGGCCCGAGGTTTTGATGACCTATGATGACTGCGACAAGGTTCTGTTCTCGGCAGATGGCTTCGGCAAGTTCGGCGCGAATGATGTGGATGATCCTGAGGGTGATATTTCCGTTGATCCCTCCGCATGGGACTGCGAAGCGAGGAGATACTACTTCGGTATCGTCGGCAAATACGGTGCTCAGGTCCAGGCAGTGCTCAAGAAGGCAGCAGGACTCGATATCAAAAAGATCTGTCCTCTTCATGGACCGGTGCTCAAAGCCGATCTTGATCATTTCCTGAAGAAATATGATATCTGGTCTTCCTACGAGGCGGAGAGCGAAGGCATCTTTATTGCATATACAAGTGTTTACGGGCATACGAAGCAGGCAGCGGAGATGCTTGCCGAGAAGCTCAGGAACAAGGGCTGCCCGAAAGTTGTTATTTCCGATCTTGCAAGAGAGGATATGGCTGAGTGCGTTGAGGATGCGTTCCGCTACGGCAAGCTGGTGCTTGCAACGACGACTTACAATGCCGATATCTTCCCGTTTATGCGTACATTTATTGAGCATCTGACCGAAAGAGGGTACCGCAAGCGCATTATCGGAATCATTGAGAACGGTTCGTGGGCGCCCCAGGCTGCCAAGACGATCGTGAAGCTGTTTGAGGGCAGCAAGGACATCACATTTACCGACACCACGGTGAAGATCGCTTCGGCGCTCAATGATGCAAGCAAGCAGCAGCTGGAGGATCTTGCTGAGGAGCTGTGTAAGGATTATATCGCACAGGACGGTACCACCGCGAATAAGAACGATATGACCGCTCTGTTCAAGATCGGCTACGGCCTGTATGTTGTGACATCAAAGGACGGCGGCCGCGACAACGGAATGATCTGCAATACCGTAACTCAGGTTACGAATACGCCCAACAGGATCGCGGTTACGATCAACAAGCAGAATTACACGCATCATGTGGTCAAGCAGACCGGCGTGATGAATATCAACTGTCTGTCGACGGATGCTCCGTTTGGTGTATTTGAGCGTTTTGGCTTCCAGAGCGGACGCAACGCCGATAAATTTGCCGGAGAAGAGGTTCTGCGTTCGGACAACGGACTGATCTTCCTGTCAAAATACATCAACGCGTTCATGTCGCTGAAGGTTGAGCAGTACATCGATCTCGACACCCACGGAATGTTCATCTGTCAGGTTACAGAGGCCAGAGTATTGGGCGATCGTGAGACAATGACCTACACTTATTACCAGAACAATGTGAAGCCCAAGCCCGCTACGGAAGGCAAGAAGGGCTATGTTTGCAAGATCTGCGGCTACGTCTATGAGGGTGACGAGCTGCCCGAGGATTTCATATGTCCTCTTTGCAAGCATCCGGCGAGTGATTTTGAGCCGATAGGGTGATGATTTTCCACCTCATCCGGCACTTCGTGCCACCTTCCCCTCAAGGGGAAGGCAGAAGATCAAAGCTTTGCAAAAAGCCTTCCCCTTGAGGGGAAGGTGGTCGCGCAGCGACCGGATGAGGTGTATAGGTATATCAACAAAAAATATCCGGGGGATGAAAAAAAACATATGGGGAACTCAGCAAGTGGTCTGAAACTAAATTATAAGCGTACAGCCCTGATCGGCTTTGCGTTTTTCGGAATTCTGCTGTTATGGCAGGTTTATGATTCATGGTGTCCGACTTTCCTTACGGACATATTCGCAAGACGTATGTACGGAATATCGTCGGCGCAGCTGAAAGCCGGCGATCCGGACAAGATACTGAACGTTCAGTGGCTGGTGGGCATCATCATGGCATGCGACAATCTGGCGGCCCTGATCCTGCTTCCGATCTTCGGTAATCTGTCCGACAAGACCAATACGAAGATCGGTAAGAGAATGCCTTATATCCTGACCGGAACCATCGTCTCGGCGATCGCGTTCCCGTTTGTACCGCTGTTTTTCCATTACAACAACATCGCGGGCATGGTTGTCATGATGGCTATCGTGCTGATGTTCATGATGATGTACCGTAATCCTGCGGTTGCGCTGATGCCCGATATCACGCCGAAGCCCTTAAGAGCCAAGGCCAACGGCATCATAAACATCATGGGATATCTTGGCGGCGCATTTGCAACCGTACTCGGTATTTTCCTCAAGCTGTCGGATTATATCAACGTTGCGGATGAAGCCAGAAAACTGTGGATCATAGAGGTTCCTTTCGTGATCGCATCGGTATTGATGGTCATTTCGGCATTTGTATTATTTGCGACAATAAAAGAGAACAAGATCGAGGAAGAGATCCGTCCGGAGCTCGAACTCGGAGAGAAGATGGCGGCAATAGAGAATCCGGTTGATGACGACAAACCTATGTCGGCGGCCAACAAACGCATGCTCTGGGCGATCCTCGGCGCCGAATTCTTCTGGTTCATGGCGGACAATGCGGTAGGAACATATCTTGGTAATTACGTTATTTACTATCTGAATTCGAAGTCAAGCGCTACGATGATCCTGATCATCATCGGCGGTCTGGCATCGGTTCTCGGATTTGCGATCGCCGGCTCGATCGCAGACAAGATCGGTCGTAAATGGACCATTTCCTGCGGCTTGTTGATCACACTCGTCGGACTGATCATAATGATCCTTGTTGCACCGACCGGAAAGGTGGTCGGCGATAACGGAGAATTCTCATTCCCGGTTCTGATGTATGCGGTAGGCGCTATCAAAGGTTTCGGTATGGCTCTGGTACACAACTGCTCGTTCCCGATGGTTGTTGAGTTGTGTTCCTCAAAGAAGATCGGCAGATTTACCGGCTTCTATTATGCAGCCAGCATGTCGGCCCAGACGGTTACACCGATCCTGCTCGGGCTTGTATTCTACAAGAGCAGAATATGGCGTGTCCTTCCTATTTACAGCTCTATCATGCTTGTAATAAGTGCTGTGATATTCCTGACCTTCGTCAAGAATATCAAGGCCGTAAAGGTTGCCAATGCAAAGGGGCTTGAGGCGATCGGAGAGGATGACTGAATTTAAATAAACAAAATGCCCGCAAACTATCGTTTGCGGGCATCAGACTGAAGACAAACTCGGTTTTGGAGACCATCCAAAACCGAGTTTTATCATTCTGACAAGCAATAAAAAACGGTCT
>JAGCZE010000184.1 GCA_017960415.1 Lachnospiraceae bacterium | reverse complement strand
GATCGAGATGAAGACGCCCCCGACCTTCATTTTTTCGATCATCTCGGGGTAGGTCTGAGTCATCGAGTTGGGGTCTAAGAGGCCCTTCTGATAAAGCGTATTGAAGAACTTCAGCGAAGTCAGATACGGTCCGTCGGGTTCGAGTGCGTCATGCATTATGCCGGTATCGGGATCGTATATGCCCAGCTGCATCTCATCATAGCCCCAGTAAGCGGTCGCGAAGGCCTTGACATACATTACCATGTTTCCGTCCCAGTCGGGCCAGAGTGATGCTGCATAGGTAGGATTGCCGTTCTCGTCGGTGGGGCAGATCTGCTTCATCTGCTCAAAAAGAGTTACGAGATCATCGAGATTCTTTACTACAGGGTATCCGAGCTGCTTGTACAGATCCCAGCGGATATCCCAGGTATAGAAGAACTGCTCGTGCGATTCGTTCGAAGAAGCCACGGAATGTCCGAAACCGTAGAGCGCGTCGCTCGCACCGTCTGTTATGGTTGAGGTCAGGGCACGGTTTGACGCAAGAGCCTGTCCCATGGTATCTCTCATATCCTTGCCGTATGTATTGAGCAGGTCATACTTGTTCCAGTCAAGCAGCATTCCGCTCTTTACCGCACGCTTGTAATCGTTGCCTGTGGAACCGAATACCACGATATCACCGAGATTTCCGGATTCCATACGCGTATCGAACACGCCGTCCGTATGGGGAACGATCGTAAGTCTTACATTGAACTTTTCCAAAAGCAGCTTTGCCGACCAGCCCTGCTGCTCTCCCGAATAGTTCGCGAGCTGCGAGTAAACCACGATCTCCACGGGTTCCGAAGAATCGTTCTTGCCCGAAGCCGTTCCGGTCACGTCACCGGTGCTGTCCGATCCGCGTCCGGATACATCCCCGCTTTTTGTACATGCCGCAAGCGACATTACCATCGCAAGGACAAGCATAAAAGCTACTGTTTTTTTGATCATTTTCATAAGCTCCTCCAAATTAACCTTTTACCGCGCCTAACATTATACCCTTTTCGAAGTATTTCTGCATCCAGGGGTATACCAGAAGTATCGGGAGTACCGTAACCATTGAGATGGTGTACTTGATGACCTTGCCCGAATTGAGTTTATTTACGATGGCCGCCATCTCATCGGCACTTCGCGCGGTGCTTATCGTCGATGCGATATTGTTCGACTGATTGAGCCAGATATACAGCTTATGCTGTAAGGTATGCAGATTCGGTGAGTTCTGCATGTTTATTACCGAATCCATGAATGAGTTCCAGTGTCCCACCGCGCCGAATATCGCGATCGTCGCAAGTATCGGCTTCGAGAGCGGCCATATAAGTTTCCTGAATATCGTCATGTATCCGGCGCCGTCTATGAATGCGCTCTCCTCGAGCTCGGCAGGGATCGATTCAATATATGTTTTTACAAGTATTATGTTATAGGGCTGTACGATAGCCGGGATTATGTATCCCAGATAATTGTCGGTCAGTCCCAGCATCAGCATGTTTGTGTATCCCGGGATCAGACCTGCGTTGAAGTACATCGTGATAACGAGGAATCTGTACCAGAATTTCCTGTTCCACATCTCCTTCTTAGTAACCAGATACCCGCAGAACGCGGAAGCGACAACCATCAGGACCGTACCGATCAGCGTACGCGATATCGTAACGATGAACGCCTGCCCGAGGTCTCCGAGTGCCAGCATATCCTTGTAGTTCTGTAAGGTAAATCCGATCGGATAAAAGTTTACCGCGCCTCTGGCCACCATTTCGTTGTTTGAAACGGTGTTTATGAAGATGTAATAGAAGGGGAAGAAGCACAGCAACGCGAATAAGCCGAACACAATGTAATCCACTATGTAAAACGCCACATCGCCGCCCGTCAGCTTAATATGCGACTTATGCCTGCGGTAATAGGCTTTTTCGAGCTTCGCATCCAGTTTTTCCTGCTTTGTCATAGCCATATTAAATGCGTCCCCCTTCCCTTAAATGATACTCTCGCCGCGGACCATCTTCGATATTCCGTTGGCAAAGAAAAGCAATGTTACGCTGACTAATGTCTTTAACATACCGATAACCGTCGAGATCGGTATCTTGCCCGCGCCGATACCCAGATTATATACGTACAGGTCGAGCACTTCCAGGTTACTCTTAGTAAACGAATTCGAGAATACCAGGTACTGATCCATACCGTTGCTTAAGATTCCGGCTACCGCCATGAGCAGCATAACAGAGTATGTCGGCAGGAGTCCCGGCAGGGTCACATGTCTCATCTTCTGGAAACGTCCCGCGCCGTCGACCGTGGCCGCCTCATAGAGCTGCTGGTCTATTCCGGATATTCCCGCAATATATATGATCGCGCTCCAGCCTATGCCCTTCCAGATACCCCACAGAAGCATCTTGATATAGAGCATATCCTGATCCTGCAGGTACAGATGATTGTGGACCACTCCGGTGATCTGTGTCAGTATGTTGTTGATAAAGCCTTCGTTTGAGAATATCGCAAACGCGATAGCATATACCAGAACCCAGCTGATGAAGTTCGGGATCGTGGTAAATACCTGTACGATCCTCCTGAACCACCCTGTCTTGATCTCCGAAAGGAATATCGCGAATGCCATGGCGAGCCAGCTCGTAGCGATACCCAGGCCGCTCATGATCAGCGTGTTCTTCATAACGCGCATGATGTCGGCTCTGGTCATCGGGTTGTCGACCAGACTCTTGAACCATTTGAACCCGACGAAATCGTTCATGCTGAGGTTTCCGGGTCCCGATTTGTAGTCAAAGAATGCGTAGCGCCATCCGTACAGCGGCAGATACGCGAAAACGAATGCCAGGATGATAAAGGGCAGGAACATGATGAAGAGCTTATAGGTCGTAAGCATCTCACATCTCTCACCTGCTTCGGGCCTGGGCTGCGCTATGATCAGGAGTACCGAGCAGAGCAGCTGCAGCACCGCGAATCCCAGCATGACAAAGAGCGGCGTAGGCAGCGTATCCACTGCCATGTTAAATCCTACCGTTCCCGCTATCTCGGCGTCTATCGCCTGATAGAGCCTGTAGGTGGAGAGCATCTGGAAAAAACCGCCTATGATCACGCCCGAACCGCCGAGAGTGATATAGTTTGATATGCGCTTCATCTTGAGATTGCCCAAAGATACGCAGGCAGCCACAGACATTATTATTACGCCCACAACCATCAGTGCCGAGGCGCTCATCAGACTGCGGATGTCGCTCTTGTAAAAGTAGTTGTGGTTTATCTCGTATTTGATATTGATAACGAGTCTGTTATACGACAGCGCGGAAGTTAAAAGCGAAAGGTTCTTGTTCATCTGCGTGAATATCCTGGCAGGATTGAACTCGCTGAAAAATACCAGAACGAACGCAAATAACAGGCTTATGCGCGTCACATAATAGACTTTATCGGTCCATCCGTTGCTGACTTCTTTTCTTTTAGCCATCTTGCTCTCCCAAAATCCCGGCCGGAGGAGCATTTCCCCCGACCGAGACCGTTTTACTTATGTTTCAATAATTATTCTTATTTCTTCTTGCGTGTCGCGAAGAAGATGCCTGCGCCTGCCACAACCAGAACGCCTGCAACGATACCGATGATGAGACCTGTGTTGCTCTTCTTCTCGGTTGTTGTATCTGCAGTATTGTCTGCAGTCTGAGGAGCAGCTGTTGCAGCGGGTGCCTCTGTTGCCTTAGGAGCCTCTGTTGCTGCGGGAGCCTCGGTTACTTCTGCCTGGGGCTCTTCAGCTGCCTTGTCGTAGTTGAATCCGCTTACGGTGAAGGTGATCACCATCGAGGTCATAGGTACTGTGTATGCACCGATCTGAGCGTTGTCACCCTTGCTGTATACGCTCTCGAGCTGGATCTGCATGTAGTTTACGCTCTCCTTGTTGAGCTTCTGCGAATCCTCTCCGAGCTCTACGCTCTTTCCGTCCACCTTGAGGCTGATATCGCTGATCACGATCTCATCGGTGTTGGGGATATCGGTTGAGAGCATGATCATGTTCATGTGATCCTGTGAATCAAAATCACCGGTCAGGTCAAGTCCGTCAACCGATACTGTATAGGTTCCGTTTCCTGCGATAACTGCGTCTGTAAATACGCCCTCTCTCTTGATCGCGTTGTTGTCTGCATCCCAGCCGGTTACCTGCATGAAGTACTCTGTTCCGTCGTCTGCGATCACGCCGCGGCCGTAGCTGGGCTCATCGAAGTTGTTGCGGAATGAGTAAGCGGGTGTCTGGAAGCAAAGGTATGCGTTGTAGGTTCCGTCAAGATCAACGGGGCCTGCGTTCGAGCCTGCGGGCTCAGCGCTTGCCATATTCTCAAATGCGCCTGCAACGGTGAAGTAAACTTCAAGTGTCTGGATAGCCGCAACCTGCTCGGGTGTGAGAAGTCTTGCGGTAGCTGTAGCAGCATCACCTGCGGTACGGTTGTCAATGTAGCCCTTGCCGTTTACTGCTTCAAAATCAGGATTGTTCCACTCATTGTAGAGGTTTACGCGGGTATCGATTCCGCCGCCGTCTGCCGAGCAGGTGTAGGAGGTGCCCTGAAGGGCGATCTCCTCGCCGTTTAATACGATCTTGTCAATTGTTACGGTGTAGGTAGGTCCAAAGATCGCCTCACCGTTGGGAAGTGTAAGGCACTCGAACTGTCCGCTGCCGAGAGCTGCGGGAAGCTCTGCCTTTACCATGTAAGAGCCGTTGCCCTTAACGGGAGTGGTGGTGATAACTGCGCCGGTATCGGACCATTCAGCGTTGTTGATGCTGAGTGTAGCCTCCGAAACCTCACCTACGATCACGCCGCTCTCAGTATAATGTCTTACTACGAACTGTGTTCCTGCGTAGGAATCCCAGCCGAGCGCGATAACGTCGATCACGTCGTCTTTTCCTGCGGGAACCATCAGAGTTCCGCGAAGGGAGGTCGAATCAACCGAACCAACCCAGTTCTTGCCTGCTGCGCCGTCGCTTACTTCCTCTGCTCCGTCGCCGTCAGCGTCCCAGCCCCAGCTAACCTGAGCGCCGCCCCACTGATAGTAGGACTTGCTGCCGTCGGGATGGGTAACAACGATGCCGTTCGAGCACCAGTCATTGTAGCTGAATGCGTCGCCGTCTGCAGCGAGATATTCAATATCAACAAGCACGGAATTGCAGTCACTTGCTACTGTATATGATGAGCCGGGTGTTGAGCCGTCCACATACTTTACGCCGCCGCTTACGGTAGCGTCGCCGCCCTCGGTAACTTCAACCGAGAACTGCTTTCCTGCGTATGAATCCCATGATGTTACGATGAAATCTACAACCGCGCCCTGCTCTGCGGGGATACCGATCGTAGCGGTAAGGTTCTCAAGATCGGCATTGCCGAGCCATGTTCCGCCGTTTACGCCATAGGAATCCTCGGCACTGTCGCCGTCAGCATCCCAGCCCCAGCTTACCTGTGCGCCGCCGTACTGGTAATAGGACTTGCTGCCGTCCACGTGATTTACAACCACGCCGTAGCCGCACCAGTCATTGAGACCGAATGCGTCACCGTCTGCGGGTGCGAATGTGATATTTGCCGTGATGACATTTACCGCGCCCTCTACAGTGTAAGAGT
>JAGCZE010000016.1 GCA_017960415.1 Lachnospiraceae bacterium | reverse complement strand
TACGCCGGAGCCTTTCATTATTTCCTCTCTCACGATATACGGAGAAAGCGGTTCGGAATGATCACTTCCGAAAGTCATCCGGTCATAGGCATCAGCAACCGACACTATCCTTGCGATCTCCGGGATCTGTTCTCCGGCAAGTCCCTCGGGATAGCCTCTTCCATCATATCTTTCGCAGTGAAAATGCGCACCGATGCTCAGGTAAGGAAAGTCCTCGATCTTTGAAAGTATCTTGTTTCCGATGATCGGAAGCTGTTTTGACAGATCCTGGTCCCCGGCCTGACGATCATAGTCTTTTTTGTCCTTATTATCCTGCAGACCGATCTTTCCTATGTCATGAAGCAGTGCCGAATAGAAAACCCGGTCACATTCTTCCCTGCTTTTTCCGCAGATCTCGGCTATCCTCCTCGAATAGCGGGCCACTCTTTCCGAATGGCCGCGGTCAAATGCATTCCTTGCATCCAGTGCATCGACAATTGCCCTGGCGGTCTGATCGAACATTTTCAGAGTCCTGCCCTGATTATCCTTCAAATATTCGATCTCGAGCCGGTTGGCCCTTTCAACCTTCTGGTTTATGTCAAGATATGCGAAAACATATACTCCGACAGCGACGAAAACCATCGCGATATTTACGAGTGAAAGCCCGTAAGCCCATATCTGGATGATCGCAAATACTATAGGGACAAATATGAACAAAAGGAGCGAAATATATATCAGCCGGCTGATCAGGCTGCGGTATTGGCGGATCACGGTAAACTGGATCAGCGGCCCGACCACGGGAATGACATAGCTCAGGAGAAAGAGCGGTCCCCTGTGATACCTGTTCATCTCGTCGAAATAGTAATACATATCCGTAAACTGAGATACTATGACCAGCAGCATTTCAACCGCAGCCATGATCCCGACCAGCTTCAGGCGCCTCGGTGCCGACGGCATATGGCCTTCATCCTTCAAAAGGTCGATCAGATACAGATTAAAAGCCATCACTATACCTGCGGTCATGAAGAATACAATAAAATTACTGACTCTGACCATGATATATCCGCTCCGGCTAACATCTCCGGAATAGACATATGCCACACGGTCAAAACTGATCAAAGATACCGCACCCACTTCCATCAGTATCATTACGAGTTTTCTTATCTGCGAGAGCTCTCCGGCGATCAGTATCAAAAAGGCAAGAAAAGCGCAAATGCCGCTCAGCGCCAGCATGAAATCAAGTTGGTGTTCCTGCAAAAAATCCATCATTTGATCATCCTCACTAAAGAATGCTGTAATTTTACGGATAAAGCCCGGCCCGTATCAGGCCAGCAGCTTCTCCATCGCATCCCAGTCCAGTTTTTTAAGACACTTCTCAAGCTCGGCAAATTTCTTTTCATCCTCATCCCCGAGCCGGTATTCCTTTATCTGTCCAATGATCATTTCGACAGAATCGTAGTCCATCTGCGGGATCACTTCTTTTAATGCCTCATAAGCATCCTGCAGTACGTCTTCGGGTACAGGTTCACGTTCATCATCCGCAGCGTGTTCCTCCCCGGCTATCTTCGCAAACTTGTCTTTAAATGCCCTGTATTCTCCAAGCAAACGCGAAGCATTTTCATGAATAAACGAAATATTTTCCTTCTTGCCGGCTTCCTCAAGGCTCTCCGCAAGCGATGACAGGACCGATGCTCCGACAAATCTGGCTGATGTTTTGAGGGAATGTACCTTGATCGTAAACATTTTAATGTCATTTTCATTGTATGCTTTCTCGATCACATCAGCATTTACGTCTATGGTTTCATAGAAATCGGTCACGCTGTTGATATATGTTGAAATTCCGCCCGAACATTTGACGCCGTCTTTTACGGATATACCTTCAACATCATTGAGCCACTGCTTGTCTTCGGGCAGTTCGGGCAGTTCTGTCACCTCGTCTTGCGATGACGGCTTCATCATGATATCCTCGGGAAGATGGCGCATGATAGCTTTCTCGAGCGCCGTGCTGTCAATAGGCTTTGAAAGATACCCGTTAAAGCCCTTTGACTTGTAAAACTCGTCTCCTCCCGCCATTGAATTGCCCGTCAGCGCATATACGGGCAGATCCGGATGTTCTTCCCAGATATTGGCCATTGTCTCAATGCCGTCCATGCCCGGCATCATATGGTCGAGCAGAACAACATCGAAGTTTCCGTATCTGATCTTCTCAAGACATTCTTCACCGCTGGATGCGGTTGTCACAAATACTCTGGTCGCCTTCAGAAGTCCCTTGATAACTGTCAGATTCATAGGATTGTCATCAACCACGAGGATATCCGCATCGGGAGCCACAAATAACGGTACATAAGGTCCTTTTTCGGTCTCATCCTCATGTTCGGAAAATGCTCCGATACCTGCAGGGTCGACTACCTTCTGAGGCAATGTCAGGATGAATGTAGAGCCTTCTCCGTATACGCTCTCGCACCAGAGCCTGCCGTCCATGAGCTCCGCAAATCTTCTCGAAATATCAAGCCCGAGTCCGGTTCCCTGGATCCCGCTGTTTTTCTCTTCGTCCAGTCGTTCGTAAGCGGTAAACAGCTTCTCCTGATCTTCGGGTCTTACACCGATGCCCGTATCCTTTACCGAAAAGCGCAGATTGCATGAATTCCCGGTAAGATCGGACACCGATACAGTGAGTGTAAAGCCTCCGATCTTTGTATATTTGACGGCATTGGTCAGCAGATTGAGTACGATCTGTTTTATCTTGCCGGAATCTCCGAACAGCCTCTTCGGAAGCCTTTCATCAATGTCCACGCCGAAGGTCAGATCCTTGGCATTGCTCCTTACACGGATCATTGATACCGTGCTCCGCAGGAGCTCGACAGTATCGTACTCCTGTTCCACAAGGTGCATCTTGCCCGACTCGATCTTCGACATGTCAAGCAGATCGTTGATCAGTCCCAGCAGCGATTCGGATGCATTTCTGATATCGATGGCATAGTTGATCACCGACATGAAATAGGGCTTCGGAACATCTTTGTGATCCTCACGCATCAGCATTTCGTCCATACCCATGATCGTATTGATGGGCGTACGTATCTCATGGGACATATTCGCAAGGAACCTTGACTTCGCGGAATTGGCTCGCTCCGCCTCGTCTTTTGCCAGCTCTATCTCATGATACTGTCTTCTGATGACGGTTCCTGTCATGATACGCCATACGCCGATCCCGACTATCAGCACGATGACCGCGCCGATCAGTACCCACGATATGGTCATCTCAAAGATTCTCGGATGCTTCACGATATTGAAAGTCTTCTCAAGCACTACCTGCTGATTGATACCCAATATCTGTATATGGAGCGTATAATTACCGTAACCAAGGTCGGTTTCGATCAGCGGTTCCAGCCTGCTCTTGGGGACAGTCACGCCGTACTCTTCCCTGCCCTCCAGAAATACTCTAACCGTCGGATCCGTAACCGAATAATCCAGTACCACAGGCGCGATCCTGATCAGCTTTCTTTCGGATGAGAGTGTATAAACACCATCCGCATCCGGCGCGATCTTTTCGGTACCCATATAGATCGATCCGATATCGATTTTGACCGCTTCGGCCTTATCCGTGAAATTGTTGATATTGACCCTGCTTACACCTGTCTGCCCTGCGATATACAGATTGCCCTTATTATCGAGCGCGCTGAAGGAATGAACTGTAGGAATACTCGTAAGTCCTTTTTCGTAGGTAAGCAGACGGTATCCCTGTTCGGTAATGCTGTTTTCCAGAAGAGCCTGATCCTGTATAAGATAGATGCCCTTTGAAGTCAGTATCCAGGCCCGGTCCTGATCATCGAAGCAGATATCAAAAATGTTCTTGTAAG
>JAGCZE010000183.1 GCA_017960415.1 Lachnospiraceae bacterium | reverse complement strand
GTATTCCCTTGAAATATGCCATACATAAGAAACGTTCCCTGAAGTTCTTTATCTCGATGTTTTTCTTCTTTGCATATTCATGGAGCTTCTCAGGAACAAGCAGATACGGCTTGTTAAGATCCAGTATCGCAAAATCCATCAGAAAATCCATGATCCCTGCGCGCCCCCAGTCGGCGCAATACGTCTTTCCCGCATCATCTACAAGCATGTTGCAGAAGAAGGTGTTGTTGTTGGCCAGGAATCTCTGTCCCTCGCAGAAAGGTATATACTGCATGACCTTGGCGTAGATCCTGTCGAAATAATCCTTCTTAAGGAAGGTGGTCTCAAACATCTGTGTCCAGTTATGCCAGTAGCCTTCCTGGTTCTCATCGAATGTGGCTTCTGCGAACTCTTTAAAGGTCTTGTAGGGAGCATTGTTATTCTCATCGAATTCCCCGTATCCTTCAATGCCGCTGATATCCGCAGCCGCTATCTCAAAGATCATCTCAAAGAAGTGTTCGTAATTCTGTTCAAACTCTTCTACCGACAATTCATTGGCGTTTCTACCTTTGGGGCTCAGTTCGATCCTGTCCCCGGTCAGGTTTCTTATAAAAATATCTCTGTTCATGTTTATATCCTTTCACGTAAATAGTCTTTTTGTTTCTGTAGGCGCCTTACATGAAGTATCATAACAGAAGATCATGCCGGTACAAATAGACAGAACTTTTATAATCAAAGAATACCTGTCACACTGTCCACTCGGTCCATTCGATATGATTGTACTGCATTACGTCGTCGGCCTTTTTCATGCCGATCTTCTCATAGAACGGAACAGCATTTTCATTCGCGATCAAATATACAGCGATATCCTTCTCGCCGCCTGCAAGCTCATGCGCCGTTTTCATAAGTCTTGTCGCGATGCCCTGCCTCTCGTAATCCCTGTCTACTCCGAGGTCCGTTACATACAGCCAATAGCTGAAATCCGTAAGTCCGAACAGTGCTCCGACCACCAGTCCCGCTTCATTCCGTGCGATCAGGCTGATGGAAACGTTCCTGACCAGTTTCTTTATTCTCTCTTCAAAACGCTCCTTGGGATATTGCGATCCAAGATCCGTCCTTTTCAGGAAATCGATGTATTCTTCAGCGGAAATGCGTTCTTCTTTTATCTGAACCTCACCTGTTTTATTCATAACCTCTCCTGTGTTTTGGGATGTCCCCTCTTTAAAATTCCGTAAGCTGTTCCACTCCGGACTCTTTCTGATCCACGCCGGGATCCTTATTAGTCATCACGACAGCGATCTCTCCCGTCACGTGATCCATTTTCAGCATGCACTGTCCTTTCTCGCCCCAGCCCTGCGATACGATCGTATCATCTCCGCGCAGGAAAAGACCGAGCCCAACCCATGAAAAGTTCTCTGCCGGCCTGATCATCTCCCGTGCCGACTCCCTGCTTAAGAAAGAACTCCTGCCGTTTACCGCCTCAATGAATTCTTCCGCGACAGACATCAGTTCCTTCGGCGTGATCAATATACCCGACGCCGCAAGATCCGGAACGTTCGCCGAATCAAAGAACGTATTCTTCAGGCGCAGCGGAGCAAAAACATATTTACCGACCGTTTCTTCAAAACTGCTGAGCGTGATATCCGTGATCATCATCTGCAGCACACAGTAACCGGCGTCACTGTATTCGAATTCCGTTCCGGGCTGCTTTTCCGACTTTACAGGGCGGTTATTATATGCTGTTCTGCCCTCCAGGATATCCGGCAAGCCGACCTCACGATCAATGCGGCCAAGTCCGTAAAATGAATCTTCACCATCGACTATCCCTGCTGTATGGCTAAGGATTGATCTGATCGTCGCATCGCTTTCGTTTCCGTCGGGCGTGAGCAGCTTCCATTGATCCAGATAACTGTTGACAGGATCGTCTATGTTCAGCAGGCCCTGTTCCCTAAGCTTCATCACAGTCAATGCGGTAATAAACTTTGATATCGAGCAGGCCGGAAAAACGGTATTAGCATCCACCGGAATACTGTGTTCCTTATCGGTAACCCCGTCGTATTTTAAGAACTCCCTTCCGGCTGTGTCCCTGTAGGCACAGCTGACCCCGGGAAAACGTTCATAGATCTGCCGTTCGGGGCTTTCGGGTGCGAGATTCAGATACTCCCTAAGCGCCATGTATTCACGCTGGTAGGAACCTCTTTTTTCCTCGCTCACATCGGCATATGACTCATGTTTTGAGAAAATGTCTACGGCGTCCTGCAGAGGGATCCACTCCGGCTGCACTCCGCGCCGCTTTTCCGCATCGGTCAGATTCATCTGCCCTTTTCCGGTCACTTCACATACAAAGAAATACCCCGAATAGCGGTACTCTTCGTAATATTCCTGCATGTAAAGGAAGCGTCTGACCGGACGGACAATGTAGCCCGTTTCTTCCTCAACTTCTCTTACCACACATTCTTCCGGCGTTTCTCCGGCTTCCATGCCGCCGCCCGGTATAAGCCACCAGCCGGAATTGAGTTCATGAGTAAGTAGGATCTTCCCGGAATCCACGATGATCGCCCTGCTGACGTCC
>JAGCZE010000182.1 GCA_017960415.1 Lachnospiraceae bacterium | reverse complement strand
TTCAAGAAGCAGGATTTCAATTATACCGTACTTCTGCGCGGAAAGGGCGATGAAGGAGAGTGCATCGAGAAGCGCGTGATCACATCTGTTGCCGACGCAGTTGACTCCTACGGCGAGTATGAGCGCTATGCCGCATATGCGAAGCTTCCTTCCCTCAGATATATCGTTTCGAACACTACCGAGGCAGGCATCGTGTATGATGAAAGCGACTCTATCGAGCTGTGTCCCCCGAAGAGCTATCCCGGCAAGCTTACCAAGTTCCTGTATGAGCGTTTTACCGAATTTAACGGAGCTGCGGATAAGGGCCTTGTGATGCTTCCCGTAGAGCTTATCGATGACAACGGCATCATGCTCAAGAAGTGTGTAATGTCCCAGATCAAGAACTGGGGACTTTCGGCAGAGTTTGAAAAGTGGGTCGATGAATGCTGTATTTTCACATCGACACTCGTAGACCGTATTGTAACCGGATATCCCCGTACCGAGATCGAGAATATCTGGAATGAGATCGGTTATGAGGACAAACTCCTTGTTACCGCAGAGCCTTTCGGTCTCTGGGTTATCGAATCGGCAAAGGATATCAGCGGGGAATTTCCGCTTGTAAAGACCGGTCTGCCCGTAATATTTACCGACAACCAGAAGCCTTACAAACAGCGTAAGGTCCGCATTCTGAACGGCGCGCATACATCATTCGTGCTCTATTCGTATCTGACAGGCCACGATACGGTACTTGAGTCGATGCAGGATCCCAAGATCGCTGATTTTATGCATGACACGATTTACGATGAGATCATTCCCACCCTTGATCTTCCGAAGGAGGATCTGCTGAAGTTTGCAGGTGCTGTCAGGAACCGTTTTGAGAATCCGTTCATCAGACACGAGCTACTTTCCATTGCTCTCAACTCCGTTTCAAAATGGCGCGCAAGATGCCTTCCGAGTGTGATCGAGTACTACAACAGATTTAAGAAGGTTCCGAAGAATCTTGCTTTCTCGCTTGCGGCACTGATCCGTTTCTACAGCACCGATGAGCGCGGAGAGGGCGCTCTCGTAGGCCACAGGGGAGACGGAACATATCTGATCCGCGACGATGCGGCAGTTCTTGATTTCTTTGCAGCAAACTGCAAGGATGATGCGGGTGTTCTGGTTGACAAATATGTGGAGTTCGAGAAGGATGCTTTCTCAAAGATGGATCCCGAAGGACTTGTGAAATTTAAGGCAGAAGTAACAGAGCAGCTTAAGAACCTTAGGAAACTTTGATCATATCAGTATCGTTTAAGGAAACATCGATTGGATCAGTGTTTCCTTAAAATAATCAAAAAGGAAAATATCTATGAAAAAATATATTAAGATCGATCCATCCGATAATGTTGCAGTGCTCCTTGAAGCTGTACCTGCCGGTACACAGTTCGAAGAGCTGGGGATCACAACCCTTCAGGACATTCCTGCGGGGCATAAGTGTGCTATACGTGATATTGCGGCCGGAGAGGCTGTCATCAAATACGGCAATCCGATAGGCCATGCAAAAGAAGCAATCCCCGCAGGAAGCTGGGTTCATGTACACAACGTAAAGACCGGTCTTTCGGGGCAGCTGACCTACTCTTATGATCCTGTTGATGCGGTAAAGCAATTTAAGCTTGAGAGCGGTTCGGAACAAAGTTCGTCAGGCAATCCCGACGTATCGAAAGCCGCGGACCGTCCGGGCACCTTCATGGGCTACAGACGCAAGGACGGACGTGCCGGCGTGCGCAATGAGATCTGGATCGTACCGACCGTAGGCTGCGTGAATCATATTGCCGAAGAGCTGGCGCATGAATTCGCAGGTGTATGTAAAAGTGCTGTTACAGGTACCGGTTCGCCCGACGGCGCAAAGGAAAGTGTTGCCAGGAGCAGCTCGATCGACAAAGCAAACGGTAGTGCAACAGGAAGCAGCTCGTCCGACGGCGCAAAGGGAAGTGCCACAGGCACTTCGTGCGACGTTAGTATAGATGCGGTCGTTGCGATGACGCATCCCTACGGCTGCTCACAGATGGGTGACGACCAGGAGAATACCGCAGATATACTCGGCAGTATTGCAAAACATCCCAACTGCGGCGGAGTTCTGTTGCTTTCCCTGGGCTGCGAGAATAACAATCTCGATCACATGAAGAAATACCTTGAAGGTATCGACGAGGAGCGTGTCAGATATCTGATCTGCCAGAACAGCGAAGACGAGATCGAAGACGGACGGAAGCTCATTCAGGAACTGGTAGATATCGCATCAAAAGACAAACGCGTTGAAATTCCGGCAAAAGAACTCGTTGTCGGATTAAAATGCGGCGGCAGCGACGGTTTCTCAGGCATTACGGCGAATCCTCTCGTAGGGCGTTTCTCCGATATAATCACCGCAATGGGCGGATCGAGCATCCTGACGGAAGTTCCCGAGATGTTCGGCGCCGAGCAGCTGCTCATGAACCGCGCAAAGGATGAGACTGTCTTCAATAAGACCGTGGACCTGATCAATGGGTTCAAGGACTATTATGAGCGCCATAACCAGGTTATTTACGAAAATCCTTCACCCGGCAACAAGCAGGGCGGCATAACCACTCTTGAGGATAAGTCTCTCGGATGTGTTCAAAAATCGGGGAGCTCTGTGGTAGGTGATGTTCTCAAATACGGCGAGCAGGTAAAGACCAAGGGCCTGAACCTGCTGGAAGGACCCGGAAACGATATGGTGGCTGTAACCGCGCTTGCGGCAGCAGGAGCTCATATCATCCTGTTCACGACAGGGCGCGGAACACCGCTTTCATCCCCTGTACCCACAGTCAAGATATCAAGCAATTCGGCACTGGCGGCCAAGAAATCCAACTGGATCGATTTTGACGCCGGCAGAGCGGTATCATCCGACATAAGCCTTGATGATCTGGGCGAAGAGCTCTACAGATATATCCTTGACGTAGCTTCGGGCAGACAGGTGAAGTCGGAGGTTGCCGGATATCACAGTATGACAATATTCAAGCAGGGAGTTACGCTGTAGAAGCATATTTCACCAGGATTTTTTCCAAATAGGGTGTTACTTTGTAAGGGAACACCTTATCAGTCAGCCGTGAAAATCTTCACGGCTGACAGCTTCCCCTCAAGGGGAAGCCATGGAGTTATTGTAATCCAAGAGGGATCAATCCTGCCTTCCCCTTGAGGGGAAGCCATGGAGTTATTGTAATCCAAGAGGGATCAATCCTGCCTTCCCCTTGAGGGGAAGCCATAGAGTTATTGTAATCCAAGA
>JAGCZE010000181.1 GCA_017960415.1 Lachnospiraceae bacterium | reverse complement strand
TTCAACACGGTTATCAGATGTCGTCTGAGCGATTCCATGTTTGTCCTGCTGGCCATAAAGATGGCGGCACTGAAACAAACGCCTGCCTCAAACATCAGAAAAGCAATCTGAAAGGCGTATTTGAACTCGATCTGAAGGACAGCCGCTAAAGGCATTGCTTCCAACATTAATTACACCCCACTATTATAAGTTCCACCACGCTGCAACTAGTTATGCCACACAGTTACAAGTCGCATCGCACAATTATTTGTCACACCACGCTACAACAAGTCACACCGGATTATTTGAATAATCCGTCAAATAATAATCCGCCATCTCTCTTTTTTGATCATCATCAGCTTCGGAGAAGCTGTCATAGACGGCACACACCTTCATATTGGCCGCATGGGCAGCCTTAATCCCGGGAATTATGTCCTCAAATACAAGACATTTCCCAGGCGCAACCCCCAGCCTTTCCGCAACAAGAAGGAAAATATCGGGGAAGGGCTTGCCATGCTCCACTTCACAGGAAGTATGGATCTCATCGAAAAACTTCCTGATATTCAGGGCTTCCAGAACCGTCAATACCAGTTCCATGGAATTGCTCGATGCCACACCTGTCTTTATCCCTCTGTTTTTGAGTTTCTCAAGAAAGCCCGCAACACCGGGTTTCAGTCCCACTCTGTGGGCATACATATCCCGGGCCATCTCGTTCCAGGTATCTTTGATACTGTCGACATCTTCGGGAATGTTGAAACGCTCCTTGAAATACACCGCAGTTTCGGTAAAGCTCATACCGTCTATGCAGCTTTGAAGATCTTCCGGATATTCTATCCCCATGCCTCCGAGATATTCAATGTCGATCTCTTTCCACATCCACATTGAGTCCACAAGCGACCCGTCAAGATCAAATATCACAGCATCAACATTTTCCAGCATTTCCCGGGCTCCATCCTGCTTTTTGTCAGACGTCTCATAAGCCGCCTTTCGAAGTCTGCCTGCTTCCTCATCGGTCATGATCCTGTACTCGCCGGGTTTCAGACCGTCATCGAGTTTAACCCCCGCAAACATTGTTCTCTTAAGATATTTTACATCACATCCTATTGCTGCCGCAAGACGTTTTATCTCATGAAATCTGCCTTCCGTAACCGTAAAATACACCCTGCTCGTTCCTGATGCCTCATCGGTATCAATGATCTCGAGCTGTGCGGGGCGCGAGATAAAGTCCTTAAACCTGATTCCCTCACGTAGTCTTTGAATCCCTTCTTCATCCGGGATCCCGTCCATGATCGCAAAATACCTCTTTGGAACGTTTCTTTTCGGTGATGTCAGAAAATGATTGAGTTCCCCGTCATCAGTAATGATCAGGAGGCCTTCGGTATCCTTATCAAGCCGTCCTACGGGATTAAGGCCGTTTTTTCTGTCCGTTGAAAGCAGGTCCATCACTGTTTTGCACACAGCATCAGAGGCGGCCGTGATAACGCCCGCCGGTTTGTTCATCATATAATAAATATGTGCAGTACTGACCTTATGTGAAATATCCGGCAGCCCGTCTATTACACTGCCTTCTTTCACATTAAATCCGCTGTCCTTTACAACAGTCCCGTCAATCCTTATCATGCCTGCGGCAATGAGCTTTTTTACCTCGCTCCTGCTGCCGTAGCCGTTATTTGCCAGATATTTATCGAGTCTCAATTTTCCTTCCGATCCAATGCTGTTTACATCATTCTCCAGCCAGGCAGATACTTGTTCTTGAGTCTGCCGCCGGAGAGTTTTCCCCATCCCAAAGGATACTTTCCGCAGCATACCAGCACAAATCCGTCTGCCGCTTCCGCATCCGTTTCAAACGATTCACATTTCAGATATCTGATTACATCCTGTCCTTCGGGGTCAAGCTCGATCCTGTCGGCATACTCCTCCGCCTTTAATGCACATGCGAGCGCCTGTGAAGGCTCGAACCTGTCCTGCCTGATCTCACCCAAAAGCAGTCCCGAACGCAGTATCCTAAGGCCGTCAAGAGGCGGAAGCTCATCCGGCATCATATACAGCCTGCCGTCACGCACAACAAGGCTTTCAGCCGGTATCTCAAACCCGATCTTCTCGAGAAAGTCCCATGCCTGATCCGGTATCTTCCTGTTTTTCCTGACCCTCTCGTTATATCGGTTGATATGACCATTTTCCTCAACCCCGGAATCATCTTTTTTATCTGAAATATCTCCCCGTTTCCTGAGCAGCGCAACGAAATGGCCCTCGCCCTCCACTCTGTGAGGATATATCCTGAGTGCATACCGTGCTTCTTCACGTCCGCCCATATATGCGGGAATGCCTCTTGCGAAGCCCTCATATGCCTCATCATTGTCATTTATTATGGGAACAAGCTCCATTTCAGGATAATTGTCAAGAATGAATTTTAACGTCCCCTCGTCCTCTTCGGTCGAAAATGTACAGGTCGAATACAGCAAATATCCTCCCGGACGCAGCATCTTTATGGCGCTCGGAAGTATCTCACGCTGCAGTCCGGCATAATAGCCCGTTCCGTACTG
Source organism: Lachnospiraceae bacterium (assembly GCA_017960415.1). The sequence continues at coordinate 354 of JAGCZE010000181.1, read as the reverse complement.
TTCCCAGTTCTTGATTATCGTATGGCTTTTTCTGAACATTCCCTCGCCTGAGCAGGGCGCATCCACAAGGATGCTGTCGAACCATTCTTCAAAGCGTTCAGCCAGCCTGTTGGGTGCTTCGCTGATAACGATCGCGTTCTTTATCCCGAACAGTTCCGTATTCTTCAAGAGTGCCTTGGCTCTCGAGTTGCTGATATCATTGGTCACCAGCATACCTCTGCCTTTAAGCCTCGCTCCGAGCTCGGTGGTCTTGCCGCCCGGTGCCGCACACAGGTCAAGAACCCTTGCCCCCTCCCTGATCGGAAGCAGTGAGGCCGGAGTCATCGCGCTGGGTTCCTGTATATAATACAGCCC
>JAGCZE010000002.1 GCA_017960415.1 Lachnospiraceae bacterium | reverse complement strand
CAAACTCTAATATAAACGGATGCAATTCTCGCCAGAATGGATTGCATTTCTGTCTCAGTTCGCTCTATGATTAGGATGTAGAGACAACACAGAGAGGAGCGAGCCGATGAACAAGATCAAGACCGGAAACATGATCAGAGACGCAAGGATTCAAAAGGGATATACGCAGGCTGAACTTGGTACTCTTCTGGGCGTATCGAATAAAGCGGTGAGCAGATGGGAAAACGGGGACAGCTTCCCGGACATAGGCGTGCTGGAAAGCCTGGCTGAAATACTCGGGCTCGGGATTCAGGATCTGGTGGTCGGGGAGCACGGCGAAGACGCAGGCAATGAAGCAATCAAAGAGGTCGCCCGGCTGGCAATATTCCAGAGCCGTGACAGGCGCAGGAGACTGATATTTGCAGTAATAGATATTGCCGTTCTGCTTCTGTCTTTTATATACGCTGTTCTTATCCTTACAGGAAGTCAGGGTGAACTTATCGGATTGAATTGTTTTATTCTGTTTGGGCCGCTTTACTTGTTGGTCATGGTAAAGGCATTTCGAAGAAAGAGCATCGTTTTTCCTTTCAAGGACAAGGTCAGCAGGCTTTTATCTCTGATAAGCCTGATCAGCGGCCTGTACGTGATCGGAATGATGATTTATCTGGTAAATAATTCATCTGCGGATTTCATCCCGTTTGGATTAACTGTTAATTCGGTCGGACCATTTCTGTCAGCTAATCTTATATTTGTTTTTTCGATGAATCTGCTATTCCTTCTGATCGGAGGAGTGCGGATAATGAAAGAGAAGGCAGAGCTTCACTACGGGTTGTTTTTGTTTCTCTTTGTCATATTGATAACTGTTGCATTCGGAGACAGCATAAGAAGCTTAAGTTCTATAGAAGCAGCTATCGTATTATTGAAAAGGAATCTGATCACGGCATTAATTGAAACGGTTATATTTGGAGTGGCAACGGCGATAATGGTTGTATTTACTAAGCGTAGAGTGGATTAAACGGGAAAAAGAATTTAAGGTGTTCCCTGCGGGGGTTCCCAAATTCGACGGTGCCAGAACTCCTTTCTTTGCGTATTTCTAATTTAAAAACATTTCAAGTCTCTTACTCCGCACTAGGGAATGGGCCTCGGCAGTAATGCCGAGGCCCACTTTGCGTTTGGGCAGAAAACGTCGCGAACGTACCAACGCGCGTTTTCTAAACGCAAAGCAGCCAGAGGGCTGTTCCCGGTCTTGCCGAGGTGTTGTCGAGGCAAGACTTCCTTTCATACGATGGTATTCAGTTTCCCGAATGAGCTGTGTTATAATTCGATTGATAAGGGAGACGGAGGGGTATTTATGCTTTTTTTGATGATGCTGATCGATTCCGAAGAGAACCGGTCAAAGTTTGAAATACTGTATGAGCAGTACCGCAGGTATATGTTCCGTATTGCGATGCAGATATTGAGGAATGCACAGGACGCGGAAGACGCTGTCCATGAGGCATTTATAAAGATAATCAAAAATCTGGAAAAAATCTCTGATCCGAACTGTCCTAAAACGAAACATTTCATCGTTATTATTATTAGGAGAACAGCGATCGACATGATGAGAAAGAAGAGTCGTGAGCCGGAGACTGTGACGATAGACGATGAGGCGGAGGACGTACTGATGGCTGGAAATGAGACTGATGTTTACCATATTGCTGATGAGAGACTCGTTCTTGCTGAGGCGATGGCGAAGCTGCCGGACTCTTACAGAGATGTGATCCTTCTCAAGTACTATCACGATTTCTCCGATGAGATGATCGCAGATCAGATGGGGATGTCGGTGGCAAATGTTCAGAAAACGATCCAGCGCGCGAGAAAGAAGCTTGAACTGGAACTGGGCTGAAGGAGGACGTATACATGGTCATAACGGATGAAATGTTAAGAGACAGTGCTGAACCGGCCGCAGCCATATATCTTGAAGACCTCGAAAAACAGATCGCGGATGTACCCGGGCACAAATTCTCCGCGCGATTCGAGAGGCGTATGCGCAGGCTTATCAGGGTGCAGAAGCGCACTCCGCGTATGAATGTATTTATTGGGGCGATGCAGAAGGCAGCGGTCTTTTTTGCCGTGCTTATGCTCGGCCTCGGGATCGTGACCGTGTCCGTAGAGGCATACAGAGATCAGTTTATCAGATTAGTAAAGAAGGTGACCCGACGGTCTACGACGTATGAATACAGGATCGGAAATGTTCCGTATCTGAAAGCGGATCTGCGGAAGAGCGTGATCGGATATGTGCCTGAAGGGTTCAGTGTTGCTAAACAGAGTTTGTATGAAGATTACTGCTATATTAATTATGCCGATACAATAGGGCATGATTATTCAATCGAATTAACATTTGTAGATTCTTCCACTTCCGGATTCGTTTCGATTGATACCGAAGGATCGGAATTGAAATACATAATGATAAATGATTTTGAGGCTGTTTTGAATGCCAAAGATGATGAAAGGCAACTGATCTGGTCTGTGAATAATGTGATTTGCCAATTGGCCGGAAATATAGAAGAGAGTGAAATGATGCGCATAGCTGAAGAGGTAGAGATAGTTTTCGAGGATTGATAAATCCGCGATT
>JAGCZE010000180.1 GCA_017960415.1 Lachnospiraceae bacterium | reverse complement strand
CATTCAGGGTAAAACCTGATCCTCCGAGTTCAAAAGGATAGCTCGAGGGTTTCTTGGGCGTGCCGGTAATGCGTACAGTAAGCTTTCTCTTATCATCACTGACAGCTATAACCGTTCCCACAAGGCCCGTATATGTTGTAAGATAATCATTGTACCATCCGGTTCCGGGAGTCTGATAGCACAGGCCCCTGACAGTGGTCTTATTAAGCTGTATATTACTGGTTCCTTTAAATGTCAGAGGATTCGCCTCTGTTCCTCCTATGATCTCATACGTTGCGATCAGGTTATCCTCTGCCGTGATCGGCTTTCCGGCCTGAACATGGGCGTCCGGATAAGTGATCAGAACATATTCCGAAATGAAATCCGAATTGTCGGAAGAGGTAATATCATATTTGTAAGCTCCGGATTTTACTGTAACTTTACATGCCTCCTGAGAATCACCCTTAGCAAAAACCCCATTGTCGAACGAAACAAACCCCTTGGGGATCGAAAATGCGATAAGGTTCTTTGAACCCTTGGTCGGAGTCCCCGAAAAAACGATGGAAAATGAATTGTCACCGGGCTTTATCGCATTCTTAAGCCGTGCCCTGACTCCGTCCGGAAGCAGCGAAGTAGTTGTCAAACCTAACAGTTCATTATATGTGTATATCTCTCCGGTAAACCAATAGGAAACATCCGCATTTGCCGAAAGCGATCTGATAAAGTTACCGTTGATCACTACCTGGAGCTCATTAGATGAAAGCGCAGTACCTTTAGTACCGTTAAGAACCCATCCCGGCGTTCCACTGACCTTGTCTTTCAAATAAATGGACGAATAGTTGACCAGAGAGTAACCACTCGGTTCGGTAAAATTCCTGATGATATTATACTTCGGCGTTGCACCCGTTAATGTAACAGAAGCGGTAGCATACCAGTCAGATTCCGTCTCGTCAAAATAACAGTTTTGAACCTCCATCTTGATATCATCCTTGGAAGCTCCGTAAACAGTACCTGAAAAGTTTACTTTAAAGCTTGTTGCGCCGGCAGCGGCATCTTCGGCAACCGTGACGACCATACCTGCAGGACGCGGGGACTCGCTTCCCATAAACCAGGTGGAGATATCGGTTCCTGCCGAAAGAGGGCGAACGAGCTTAGCCCCACCATTAACCGTAATGGTAATATTGTCGAGATTCGTCAGTTCATGACATACTTCTCCCGTGATCGTTACATCCAGGCTCATAGAATAGGTATTAGGTCTTAATACTGCCCGGGCTTTCTCGGGTGCACTCCCGAATATAACTATTGCTGCAGCGCATATGATCAGTGAAAAAAGACTTTTGAGAATGCTCTTTTTCATACGCTACCTCCGTTAGTTGTTTTGCTTGCCTATTGTTATAACTCCGCTTTCAAACACATCCACAGTCTTGTCGCCGTGGGTTACTACCACCAAAACTCTGCACTTCGTGCCATCTACCGTTTTCTTGGGCACTTTGAGTGTGAATTCGCCGTTCTTGTATGTCACCTTCACCTTTGACTTCGAAGAAAGGGAGAATTTTTTGCCGTTATTGGAATATCCGGTTCCTTCTTCAAGTGCGGCGGTAGTATATACCTTGATCTTGTCGGTTGTCGGATTCGAAGAAACACATACCGGTACATAATCAAGTTTTTTCTCCACTGCCGCCTCAACTGCGGAATCAAGTGTAAGTGAATCCGAAAGACCTGTTATACTTTTGATCCTGTTCTCGACCAAAATTGTAAATTTGACCCTCTTACGGGATTCATCATTTTCGAGGATGACCGGTATCTTTAAAACCTTGCCGGTATCCGTTACCGCTGTTGCCTTGAGTGTCGCACTGCGTGTATTTTTTGCCCGTTCGATCTCCAGCGGAACCGTGTCGGCTACGGTATACCATGTAAATCCGGAGAATGGAGAAAGCTCCGTTCCTGCAGCATTGGCATACAGCTTGACAGAATCACCGACATTCAGCGCAATGCTTTTAACAGCCGCCGTCACCGCGGCATCTTTTTCCTTCGTAACATAAACCTTCTTGGGCGCAATGCCCACCGTTACGTCAAAATATCCGGATGCCTGCACTTTCTTCTGTTTATCTACAGCCGCCAGCCACACACGTACCGTGCCTTCGGTTTTGCCTGCCGTAACAACAACCGCATCATCCGCCTTTTTATATGCGGCCTTGGCGGTGTTTGATTTTTTTCCTTTGCCGGAGGGAAATGCTGCCGATGCATCCTCTACTGTCGTATCGGTCACACTCGTAACGAGCTTGCATCCGTCGGGAACCGAATTAATCAGGCTTGCAGCTGCCTTTGTCATGGTTTTTTTATAATAGTCTTCCTTCTTGATATCCTTGCCGTTCACCCAGATATCGGGAGCTGTCCCGGTCGGAAGCTCATCATCATTTTCATCATCTTCGGTCACCGGGTCGGGTTCATCCGGCAATTCCGAAGCACTTTCGTAGATTTCGTATGAAACATAAGTATTCTTTGGGTCTGCAGTCACATTACCGGCTTTCACACCGAATCGTCCGCTCGTGACCTTTGTGGCACACATTTTTTTCGAAGGAATCTCAATTAAGACACGGTAAATGTCATCATCTATCTCTTTTGCCTCGGAGCTTATGATCTCTATATCGTTAACAGGTGTTCCGTCAATGACAAAATCACCTTCTGCCGCGGTCAATGTGACCGGAACATAGGTTTTCCCCGTGGTTTCATTGGTTTCTACCATACTTCCGGGAACATATACCGTCGTCGTATCAGAATATTCTTTTATCGGAAGATAGGTAACATTGCCTCCTATGGTCTTTTGTCCGAATACACCGGTAACCGCCGCCGATACGATCATAGGCTTTCCGGACGCAATACACTGTCCGGGTGTAAGAATATTATAAACAGCATTCTGATTGAGATTGACCACTACTTCCCCGGCGATCTCGTTCCACGGGCATTCACCTTCGGAAACAGTCAGTTCGGCAAGCGGAATAGCGATCCTGACAGGGTCGGTTGAAGCTTCTGCCGGCGTTACAGTATAAAAGCTATTCTTCTTGCTCGTCGCACATATTATCTTCACAGATGACGGATCCTT
>JAGCZE010000015.1 GCA_017960415.1 Lachnospiraceae bacterium | reverse complement strand
TCAATGCCCTGATAACGGTCAGTAGGCTCAATGTAATATTTTCCGTTAGTTTCGTTGAATTTAATGATCGCTTCACCGACATTGATATCAACATTAGAATAAGGAGCATAGAGTTCCAGGATAGACTTGCCTGCGTGAGGATTTGTCTCTGCCCTGTTCAATGTGATGAGTATATATTCATTGATAGTTCCCGGCATATAAAATGTCATGCTCTTCTCGCCCCAAAGGGTTATTGAATCGTCAGAACAATCTATCAGCTGAAGATATCCTAAGTATGCTCTGTTTACGGAACACCAGTTGTATCTGAATACATCTTCCGTAGTCTTCTTTTCTATATTGAGCTTGGAAATACCTTCTGAAGTGGAATAATAGACCGTTCCGTCTTTTCCGATAAAGGTGTTGTATATGCTGTTGACATCAAGCCAGTCGTATTTCTTGGAATCGACTTTTGATGCAGTGTATGTATTCAGGTCGATCTCGAAATATACCGGATCCTTGTCAGCGGTAGCGGGAGCGATGAACTTGTTTTCGCCACTCTTGAAAATGAGCGGGACATCATATAAGTTCTGCTCATTATCCCTGAGTTCGATGTCTGTACTGCTGTCGCTGCCGGCCTCGAATACGGAGATCAGGCAATAGCCCTTATCAGTCTCATCCCATTCCTGTGCGATCTTGACCGTGTAATCACCGAATTCAAAGGTGTGATAGTAATAATGGTAACTCGAATCTTCATAGGGGACGTCTTTCTTTTCGACTACTTTTCCCGTCTGAGCATCAATGACATATTTCAATGTTGTCATTTTGCCCGAAGCATCATCATAAGTTACTGTGCGGAAATTGAAATTGCCGTCTGCATACTGAATTTCTTCCATTCCGCCGTTTTTGGGCAGATACTCGGACAGATCATACTTCTTCTCTGTTTTGCCTGTTGATTTATCGATGATCTCTACAAAATTGATCGAATAATCATTATAGCTGAAGGTGTTCCAGTCGATTTTGCCGGTAGGGATCTTATAGTAACCGTTTGTGTATACAACAAAAAACTTGTCATCTGAACCGATATACTGCTGATTTACATACTCAAGCGTTTTCTTGGAATCTACTTCAGGTTTATAAGATTTGACCATGCTATCAAACCAGGGCGAATCAGCTTTTATTACCTCGCCGCTCCTACTCTTTTCTCTGGATTTCCCATTCTTCTTGCCGCAGGCTGCCATTGGTAATACCATGGCCACGATCAAAGCACAGGCTACAGCCTTGATTGGTAATTTTTTCATATACTTTCTCCTTATATCCATAAATCCGGATTATATACCAATGATTGTATGCCCTTAAGATATACAATCTGCATCAAAATTAAGGCAAATATAGGTTAAGCGGGTATCAAACACGTTACAGCCGATTGCCGGGGGTAATGTCAGCATAGTTATCTCCTCTCGTCCAACACCTTCTGCGCTCTGTCCTGCGCGATCTTTATTACATCATCAAGGCTTTTCTGGTCCGCAAAATAAGCCGGCATCTCCTCGATCAGGATGATGCTTACCGCCTGATCCTCCGAACGCATACCGGAACAGCTGAGAATGATGTTCTCGAGATCATCTATATTTTTCTTTGAGAATATGTATCTTTTCTGCTGAGACGGTCCGTTGGGTATTGGAACATAAATACCGTCATAATAAGGATCATTAAAGTGATCTGCGGCCGCCATGCCCGCCTTTCTCAAAGCCGCTTTGTTAAGGACATAATTCTCCTGCAGCGCGAGAGCTTCCTGCGTCTCGTCGGATAACAGGATCTTAATAAATTCAACCGAGGCCTCCACATTTTCAGACTGTGCAGATACAGCTGCGGAAATGTAAGACCGGAACATAGGACCTCTGCCGTCAGAAGACGGGAGGCCAAGGATGCTCATATCGCCCTTGATCTGTGAGAGCCGCGAGAAATAATCGATCATTCCGCGGTAACTTCCATATTGAGCAATCTCGCTGTTTATTCCGTAATCCTCATTGTCGTAGGAAAGCGCCTTTTCCCGAACATTCTTCTTAACAAATTCCGCAAGTGCGGCAAATTCAGGCCCTGTAAAATCAGCCTTGCCTTCTTTTATGAACTTGTCTTTCATGGAATCGAATATAGCCGCAAAGTAATGCGCCTGGCCTGAATAGATTATGTCCTTGCCGTTGAGGACATCATACAAGAACTTCTCATACTCTTCCGTGGTAAAGCCCACGCCTGATGCTCCCGCATTGGCCCTGTCCGTACATATCCCTTCTATACGGAAACAGACAGGCATATGATACAGTTTCCCGTCTACTTTGGCTCCCTCCATTATGTTCGTGAAATACTTGTCAGGATCAAGGTCGTTGAAATATGGCGACAAGTCTGCAAGGTAACTGCTGCTGTTAAGCTGGCCCAGCATGCTCGAGTTCATGATGATATCAGGGCCTTCGCCGTTGATTATGTCCATGGCAAGGCGGGTGCTCATTTCCATGTTCTCATTAAGCTCGATATCCCGGACCTCATCATTAGAGTTGCCGGCGTATAATTCATTTCCCGCATCGGCTGTCCGGTATTTGTCAGTAATTTCTATAAAGCAGTCTTTGTTCGTCTCATTGAACTTCAGTACCGCATCATTGACCGTGTCGGTTATATTTCCGTCAGGAATATAGAGATCCAGAATAGTCTTGCCGGCATGGGGATTTTTCGCAGCCTTATTAAACTTAACGATATAAAAACCGCCATTTTCACCGTCCAAACCATAATG
>JAGCZE010000179.1 GCA_017960415.1 Lachnospiraceae bacterium | reverse complement strand
GAGATCAACAGCTGATCCGGTCCGTTTTTTTCAGATATTTCATTTGCAGAGCAGAAAAGTTATTAAACAAGCAACTGCTGCTATTCCCAGATAAATCAGCAGGTATTTAATTTTCTCACTGTTATAAGTTATTTCATAATCTACTTCCCCGGTATTCTGACGAGTAGAAATCATTTCCGAGGCTACTTTCCCCGTGTTTCCGTTGATTGCGACATCGTATTTTTTGCCTTTGTAATTGACCGAAGCAAGATAGAACGGAGCAAGTATGTATTTATAGTAGGTATTACCATATTCGGTCTCAAAAAAGCAGTTCTTATATTTGATGCCTTTAAATTCCCGTAACGCATATTTAGGAATTGCTGCATTCAGTTTTTCGGTTATATTTTGCCGGGCTATTTCATAAGCATGGTTAAGTGTCATTGAACATCGTTCTGCATAGTATCCGGCTAAGTAATCAGGATGAAAAGGAAGTACGGATGACGGATGAAATCCCGTGATTCTGTTTATCTGACCGTTCTGTATCTTTGAACTGGCAAATACCGTAACGTCGGAAAAAGAGCCTTTGTAGGTTCCACTGCAGGCTTTGTAACGAATATCACCATCGCTGTCGCGATAACCGATCTCGATCAGATAATCAGATACAATATCGGAATCGAAACTGAAATAAGGAAGATAAACAGGAACCAGATTCTCAAGGGCATATTGTTCTGTGTCCGAAGTAAAGAGAATACTCTTCAGATGTTTGTAAAAAGCCGCTTTTGCTCCATTTTTATCTATAGAAAAAGGAATAATTCCGTTGGGGCTCATAATGCTTCCGGTTCTGGCAACAGAAACAATGTTTGTGGAACCGCAGAACGGACAGGAGCCGGATACCTGCACGGAATTATAGATCAATTCAGCTCCGCAGTTGTCGCATGAAAGAAGCTTGCATTTATCTCCCGGTGTTCCTCTGTTAGAGTTAAGTATTTCTTTGTATGCTATGCCCTTGACCTTGACATCATCATGCGTTCCGCAAGATATCGTTTCGTACTTTTGACAAAGAGAACAATGCAATTTCCCGGTACTTGGATCATATGTAAGGGTGCCGCCGCAATTCGGACATTTGCGCTCATTCCCGGGTATGGTGAATGTCTTTCTCAAACCGTTATCATCTGCCATATGTAACTCCTAACCCATTTCTAACCAACTCGATACATCTATTATAGCAGAGGCATTGGTTCATTTGTCAGTAGGAAAAATAGCCTACTACACGGCCGACTGCCACGATATTGCCTGTATTTCCTTCAGCATCCGTATCAAGGCTGTCCATCATATGCTGGAGATTTAAAGCCCGATCTCCGATTTTGCCCATGACTTTTTCTACGGGTGCTTTGAGCGCGAAAACATAGATGTTGTACTGATTTGTTGATCCCGACGGCGGGTTAGGTCCGACGTAATCGGCGTGATCTACCTCACTTTGAGAGAAGGCAGAAGTTGCCGAGCCCTGGGGGAGGTTTGTTTCGGTGATACCGTCTGACTTCCAGTGGATGATGTTCCCGGCGGTCAGGTCGATCATATATATGACATAAGTGGAAGCGCCTTCAACGGGCTCCCAGGAGAGCTGCGGAGAGGCATTCCCGCCACCGAATGCACAGGCTTCGATCCAATTTGCGCCGTCGAGGCTCTCTGAGGAGAGCTTAAAGGCCGGATAAGCGCTGACGTATTTATCATCGCTGTTATCAGCAGGAGCATCGGTTGTGACTTCGGTATTTTCGGATGCTACAGTTGACGGAGCGGTATTTTTCGCGCAGGCTGCTATGCCCAAAGCGAATATTCCGATGAGGATGATTGACAAAAATCTACGCATATTGTTTCTCCTTACATATAGTGGAAAACTGCTGATTATCATGACTAAGGTTCGCTCCCTTAGACAAGATAATTATATCATCCGGGAAAAGAACGCTTAGTCTGATTTATTCATGATTAATCGTTCTTATCACGCAAAATGTATTGGACTGCGACGACATTTTGTAACACCCCTTAATGAATACATGTTAGCATAGAATCCTTTCCTCATGCGGCCTGATTCCGCTCGCAGTCAAGAATTCATCAATGTGTAAACACATAAGCAAATGCACCGAATCTCTCGCCAAGCTCAAAGGCCGCATAGTCCGCTTCCGCAATCCTTCCTTATGGCGCCCAGCAAGAGCGTTACGGCCATTATCGGCATCGAGTGAAGAACGTCCTTTCCAAACCCTTCATCAATGGATTTTTAGAGTTGCCTGTGATAGTATAGTAAAAGTATATTTACATATGAGTGTGGGTAGGACGATCGGATATGCGTGAAGCAGAGAGTATCAAGAAAGAAAATGCTTTTTTCGACAAGTGCAAAGGCATCGTAGATAAACTGGGTCATAATCCGCTGTTCCTGGCTTTTTTACTGAATCTGCTGGCATTTCTCCTCCGAATTATTTTCTTTAATATCAAGTACGAGGTTTCGGATGACTATATGACGGATGCACTTTTATCCGGCGCTTTTGGAAGCGGCTACGATCCGGTACTTCTGTTCGGAAACCCGATCCTCGGTCATCTACTGGTATCTCTTTATAAGCTGATCCCGGATATCAGTTTCTATTTTGTGCTTCTGGTAGTGCTCGGATTTCTCTCCGCGACGACGATACTATATCTGCTTTTTAAGAAAAAAACGAACGCGGTGACGATCGGCATGGCAATGCTGTTCCTGTTCTTCTTTGCGGATGATCTTTATATCCTGGTCCAGTTTACGAAGGGGGCGGCGGCGGCCGGCATCGCCGGCGGTCGTCTGGTTCTGCGAGGGCTTTGGAATGAGATGGGGCAGCTTAAGGTCCGCCTGAGCAGTCTCGGGTCG
>JAGCZE010000178.1 GCA_017960415.1 Lachnospiraceae bacterium | reverse complement strand
CACGACATCAACCGGCTCCTTCTCGCCGAAGCCCTTGTCGACGCACTCGAATACCTTGTCGCCAAACATGACCTTACAGTCCTCGATCATGGTACCGTCAACTATGTTGCTTGCGCCAATGAAGTTCGCAACATAGCGGTTCGCGGGCTCATTGTAAATGTCTGTCGGAGAACCGACCTGCTGGATCTCGCCTTCCTTCATGACAACGATCTTGTCGGACATCGTAAGCGCCTCTTCCTGATCGTGTGTTACGAAAATGAAAGTGATACCTACTTCCTTCTGGATCTTCTTCAGCTCTCGCTGCATCTCCTTGCGCAGCTTCGCGTCAAGAGCAGAGAGAGGCTCGTCGAGGAGCAGCACACCGGGCTCATTGACGAGCGCACGCGCGATAGCAACACGCTGCTGCTGGCCGCCCGACATCTCGTTAATGCTGCGCTTGCCGTAATCCTCAAGACCCACCAGCTTGAGCATACGCGTAACCTTCTGCTCTATGATATCCTTCGGCTCCTTCTTGATATTCAAGCCGAAAGCAACATTATCGAATACATTCATATGGGGAAAGAGTGCATATTTCTGGAACACTGTGTTCAGATCGCGCTTATAAGGCGGAAGTGTCGAAATATCCTCCCCGTCGAAAATAACGCTACCTTCGTCCGGCTCCAAAAAACCCGCCAGAATACGAAGCAGTGTTGTTTTACCGCAGCCGGACGGTCCCAAAAGAGTTACAAACTCATTTTCGTAAATATCAAGATTGATACCCTTCAAAATTACCTGACCGTCAAAGGACTTAACGATATTCCTGAATTGAACAAGTTTTTTCATCGTTTTTTCAAGCCTCCCCTCCAAGCACGCCAACCTCTGTATTTCAAAGAAACACGGGCGTTGAATTGTGTTCAAACGATACCATTATATCAGCATTTTCACGGATTGCAAGAATATTTTTTTACCATTATTTTGATGGTATTTTTATATGTTTTTACCATCATATTGATGGTTTTTATCTTGACTATAATCTGTTTTTATGCTAATTTCTTTGGTAGAAAGGAGTTTAAGGTTAAGCATGAAAGATAACAGATATATATTTCCAAAGACAACCTGCGGCAGCGAGATCAGGGAAGTACGCAAAGCCTTAAAAATGACTCAACGTGAATTTGCTGAATTTTCCGGAGTTTCGAAGCCCACTGTGGAGCGTTGGGAGAGTCAGAAAGAAGTCAGCGGACCTATTGTCACACTGATCGAGATCCTCAAGAGGAATAAACTTCTTCCTCAAAAATACACAATCCCTCAGGGAAAGCCTAAACTGAGAATGTATTACATTTATGTCAATACCGTTTGTACCATTATCGATATCGACGAAACCGAACGGACCGTTCAAATAAAGAATTATATAGATAATCCGCAGTTAAGAGCTTTCGGTATAAACGACAATCCTACATTCGAAGATTACGAGGAATTCATTGAATCAAGGTGTTTTCCCAGATCCAGGGATAAAATGAAGCTGGAGTTAAAAAGACTGGATATTCCCTTTTATGATCCGATCCTGATCATAGAAAAAACCGAGGGAAGAATGGCAGAGGATCATTTTTGGATAAAGATCGAGAGGTAGACCTTATGATCGAATTATTTGAGAATAACCTGAAAACGCAGAACCGACAGTCTTCAAAGGGCAATCAATTAAAATGGGAATCTGACGGGATTTGGTATAAAGCGGATTACACCGGTTATGAAGGCCTCTCGGAATATGTTGTTTCAGAGCTGTTACGGAAATCGTCGCTGCTCCCGGAAGAATATGTATTGTACGCACCCGAACAGATCAAATATAAAGCCACAACCTATAACGGCTGTAAAAACCGGGTCAGGGAAATACTTCTTGAGCAGAGAAGAAAATATGCGTATATGTTTGTTTGAAGGGAAATAGGGGAGCTTTCTTTGACCGCAATCTCCAAAAAACACTTTGCGGTCAAACGGCCGACACTATGATCCCCGCCGCCACCCCCAGGCAGGCGCATACGCATATCACGGCAATGGGATGCCGCTTCTTTATAAGCAGGAATGCCGCTGCAGCAAAGATGCCCAGGGATATTAGAAACTCTACGGAAAAAACATGAGAAAACAGTTCCGTCAAGCGGTCTGAAATACTTTCGGTCTGAGCCGTGATCAGTCCTTCAGGAAAAAACACCGCCCTTCCTACCGACAGCACCGCAGCCGCAAGAAGCCCGATAACTGCTGCCTTGAGGCCGAACATACAGCCTTTTACGATCCTGTTGTCCTGAAAACGGGTGAAGAATTTCGCCACGATCAGGATGATCACAAATGAAGGCAGCACGATCCCGAGAGTCGCACATAAAGCGCCGAATATGCCGCCCGTGACATTTCCGACAAAAGTAGCGAGATTGACAGCCAGCGGCCCCGGCGTGCTCTCGCTCACCGCAATAAAATCCACGAGAGCCTGTTCCTCAAGCCAGCCCCGGGACAGCACTTCAGCCCGGATCAGCGGTATCATCGCATATCCGCCGCCGAAAGTGAAGGCACCGATCTTTAAAAAAGATAAAAACAATTGAAGATATGACATCCTAATCTCCTATCTGCCAAACAGATCTTCCCTGCAAAAGAGTTCTCTATCATAAGCAGTTATTTACGAACAGAAATGTTTGTCAGCAACAATGAGCCGGTACACCAGCCCTACGACCGCGCTTCCGATAATTATAAACACGATATCGATACCCGTAAACGCCGCAAGGATAAACACCACAGCCATGATCAGATACGCGATCAGGCCTTTCGGCGCTTTTTTGAACAGTGTTATCAGAGCCTTTATGACCAGTGCCAGAACTCCTGCCCGGATACCCATAAACGCATACTGAACATACTTATTATCCCTGAAAGCCTGCAATATCCCGCTTATTGCGAGTATGATCGCAAATGAAGGCAATACCACTCCGCAGGTCGCCGCAAGTGCCCCGAAAAAGCCTGCCAGCCTGTATCCCGCAAATGTTGCGGCATTGACTGCGATCGGCCCGGGAGTCGACTCGGCGATCGCCACGATCTCAAGAATATCCTCTTCTTTGATCCATTTCTTATTATGGACGATCTCCTTCTCGATCAGCGGGATCATCGCGTATCCGCCGCCGAAGGTGAAAAGACCTATCTTAAAGAAGGTCAGAAACAGTTGAAGTTTCAAAACAATCCCCTTTCATTGATTACCGATTTTTCATTGACAAAAATGTATTATTATTGACCGTCATACTGTTTGATTGTAGAGTAATAATAGCACAATTTATCAATTATCTAAAGACGGAGATATCAATATGATCATTTTCTTACTTATCATTCTAATTGAAGTGCTGTTATATCTCAAGCGCGGCTTCAAAAGAAGCGTTACACGTGTAGCCTGCAATGCCGGCAGTGCGCTTATTGCCGGTCTGGCGGCATTAATATGGTGCAAAAATACGGATTTTGATCCGGCCGCCCGAATTCCGGCAGACTTCAGCTTCTCGGGTCTGCTGGGCTGGCAGCTCACGGATAAGTTGACAGGCATCATCAACGACTTTTCGCTCGGCATCATTGCGTGTGTACTGTTCATCATCATTTTCTGGGTCATCAAGATCATTTCATTTGTTGTCACAAAAATTGTCCTGAAAGAAGAAAAGGCCGAAAAGATCAGTCCTGTGCCGATCGTGTGCGGACTTGTTGCAGGCATTATCTGCGCAGGGATCACAGTCATGCCGTTTACGGGGATCCTGCAGTGTTTTCCGGACAAAGACTCGAAAGATGCCACAAACGCATTATTAAACGACGTTATGGATCCTGAACCCGGAATAGTCCGCCTCATAGTAAAATCTCCGGCTTCGACCGTCAGTCATGTTACAGGAATAGGCTTTATTACCGATGCATTTTTCAACAGTACAACAACTGCCGTAACCGACTCCGGAAGCGAAAATCTGAAAACCTTCCTGTCACCGCTGCTGAAAAAAGCCGATCGTATCGGTCAGATAATATCAAAGACTTCTCCGGTTTCCGAAAAAGCAAAAGCCGCCGGCGATGTACTGACTGCCGCTTCAGAATCAACTTTACTGACCGATCCCGAGATCCTTACGATCATCGATAATGCCGTACAGCGCTCGGTTCCGGGATTTGAGGCCGTATCTCAATACGAAACCTTAAATGAGCTTTCAGATGATGTAAGGCTCCTCGGCAATGTTCTGGCTGTCTTTGAAAAATACGATATCAGCCTCGGCGGAGATATTTCCGGCGCATTTAAAAAGTTCCTGTCAGCGAACATTACAGACGCCGATATTTCAGGGATCTCCGACAACATCTATGCGATGCACGGGGCCGAATATTTCCTGAGATTTCTGCTGGCCAAAGCATTTGGTCTCGAAAATCTGAAATGGCCGGAAGGAATGACATTCCAAGATACTAAGAAGGGGTTCTCCACGCTGCTTTCAGCCGCTGCAAGGCTTGTTTCAGCCTTCGAAAATGGTAACCCCGATGCCAAGACCCTTCTAAACGAAATTAATGCTATCAGGGAATCGAAGTTTCTTGACGAAAATTCCCTGACATTGCTGCTTTCAGCCTTGCGCAACGGGCTGTGATCCCATAATTTTCCGAATATCCGCTGCCTTGCGCAACAGGCTGTAAGCACTGAATTCTTTCATGGAGGTTTTCTTTCGATGGAGACCGGAAAAACAAAAATATTATTGATCATTCTGCCAATAGTGCTGACTCTTATTCTCATAGCGGCAGTCTTCCTTGCAACCCATACCGGACACATATTTACGATCCGTGACGATCTGAGCGGGATCCTACTGTCGCAGCAAAAAAAGGTCATAATAGATCTTCGCGACAATCCGGATTACGAGATCACGCATATTGAGTCATCGGTCAACATTCCCCTTGACGACGAGGGGGAATGGCTTTTAAAGAAAATCCCCGAATATGCCGGCAGATTCACGAATATCATACTGGTCTGCTATAGCGGAAAACGTGCCGCCACAGGATACAATCTGCTGAAAAAGGCCGGATATTTCAATGTTAACTGCGTTGTGGCCGATTTTGAAGATATCTGTAAGGAATTGGGATATGAAAACCTGAAAGGCGCAGAGATCTGCGATTGCTATAAAAAACATTAGTCGAAAGGAATCAGGCTTATGAAAAAAATACCGTCCAGAATATTTAGTATTTTTATGGTCATGATAATGATCCTCGCAATGCTTCCGAAGGATCCGGCAGGTGCTGCCAGCCCTTTTTCCGAAAGTCAGGCAAAAAGCGGTATACAGGCACCGATCAAAATATTCAGTTCACTTACTATTGGAGATAATTATAGCGGTTCTCCGATTTACGTAGTCCATGATGCCGTACTCACGGTTGCAGAGAATGCTGTAATCACCTCGGATATCTACGTTGAGGACCGGGCCTGCATACAGGTTTACGGAACCGTTACCGGCACGATCCACATCACTACCGATACCTTCTCCTCCTCTTCGAATTTCGAGCTGAACGGAGTATGTTCTTCTGTAGATATAGACGGTACCGGCCGTGGCTGGATCGGAGGATATGTTGGAAAATTGACATTCAGCCGCGGTGATGGAGAGTTATTTATCAACAACGGAGCAACAGTACAGTATCTTGAAATGACCAGAGGTACTTATACCGTTTATCAGCAGGGACATTGTGAAACCGCCATCGTCACCATGGGCGAATTTGACACCTGCAACGGAGGCATAACAGATTATCTTGAGATAGGCGGCACCGGATATGCAAGCAATCAAAACGGTTCCTCCTGCGGACGCATAGGTTCGGTCCTTCTGCGTGAAGACTGCCGGGAAAGCAAAAACTGGGCAAATTTCAACAACGACGGCCTGGTTGATACGCTTGTGGCAAAAGCGGGTTATCTCGGATTGTCTGGTCATATCGGCAATGTTGTTCTTCTCGGCTGCAACCAGTGTAACATTGATGTCAAGGATAATGCTGTCGATCCGGCAGCCTACGGCTATGACAACATGATAGACAATCTGTTTGCATCTCGGGACGCACATGTAGTATTTACGGAATTCTCTCCCGCATCCGTCGGTTTTATGCGTATTGATTCTTCATATATGCACTGCAACAATGTCAGAGTCCAGCAGATAATGATCACAGGAGAATACTTTGACGGAACGATCAACAGCGGGACCGCGCTCGACGTATTTATCGACGTAGACAGACTAACCGAAGAGACCCACATCGATCTTGAATCAGGCAATCTGATAACATCCGGTTTCCATGTAAGTTCGGACTTCGCAGCCAAAAACGCAAATACGATCCGGAAAATGCTGGGTGATCCGGAGCTTACCGACGAAGAGATCTTACAGGGTAACGAGCTCTATGATGTGGTCGAACTGCCGCATTATGCTTCTACCAAAGAATATTCTGTTTCCGCAAGCGCAGGCGATATTCTGACCTTTACTCTCAATTCACCGTCCCAGCTTGCAGCTGCTGTAATATACGCACCCGACGGTCATATCAGCTCTGCGGCTGCATGCGGAGGCACCGGCTCAGTTTCTTGCATGTCAACTGAGAGCGGAGTTTTTAATATAGTAATTTACGGAGCCGAATACGGCGCAGACGGCACTTACAGCAAAAGCAGCGCAGTTCCTGTAACCATAAACGCAAAGCTCTATAATTCGGCGTTTCCGGATGAAACTCCGAGTTTGTTCAAAACACTGCCTTTATATTCATTTTATTATGAATTGTACGATAATACCGCCGGCAGATACCTGAATATCGGCGAATATATGTCAAACGGGTCGGCCCTGCTCTTCTCTCCCGAACTGAGCGGTCATAACATCAGCGTCCGGGGTATTCATTCATACGGCAGTTTATACGGCAGTACCGGAGATTCTCTGTGGGGCTACTCTCCTTTGACCGGCAGCTTCACTATCGGTAGCGACAGTAATGCGGAACTGACAGGGCGCTCATACGCTCAGTATTATGTGTTCTTCTCCGATGAATCCGCCGATGCGGTCGTTTACCTATATGACAGCAACGGAAGATTCTATCACACAAACGGCTATTATGATAACAAGTTTTTCCTATCCTCACAATTACCTGTAGGAAATTATACAGCCGTTTTGATAGACGATCCTTCCAACTCTTTCTGCTTCAAACAGCTTTCCGACTTTGAAAGGATTGGACTTAAAGAAAAAGAGGATTATCTGGTCGATCATTTTTCCATAATTGACGGAACGAACATAATGTATCCGAATGCGACGGTTCCTTCGCAGGAAGCCAGGTCTTTGGACGCATTTAATATGTCCGGCACGTATTTTTACGCCAGGAACCTTACAGTTGCTACAGGCATGCCCGCCGAGATCATTCTGGACTATGAATTCAATGAAGGTTATGCGGAGAATGTCAGCGATATTTATGCCATTTTCGAAATGAATGACGATACTTCGCTTGTTCCGGACAGCGTAAGCGTAAACGGAACCGCTTCCGAATATACCCTCACGGGTAATGAGATCCGTGTAAGCCTGGACGGCAGCAAGGGTACCGCTGGCTTCTGTTGTAAATTGTCAAAGAACTCCGGCTCGATATCCGCGATCGGGCGTATTTGCTATACATACAGAGGTAGAAAATTCACCGATCTGATCAGCGGTACCACAGTTCAGGTAACCCAGCTCTCGCTGAACGGGCCTACGGTATCGACAGGATATGTCGGATTAAACGGCGTCACCAACCCTGGAACCACTGTAACTGTTCTTGACGGCGATACCGCAATAGGTACGGCTACTGCTCTTGAAAACGGTGTTTGGTCGGTCCGGGCCCAACTTAGCGATGTCGAAGAGCATGATTCTTATCATTCCGTTTCGGCAGCGGTCAATTACGGAACATCCAAAGAAATCCGTTCCCAGACGCTGAATGTTCTGTATTCGAGCTTCATGCCGGAATTAAATTATATGACTATGTATTATCAGATACATGGACGAACTTCAAAAATAACCATCAGAGGTGAAGACTTCGGAGTTAAGCCTTTCAACTACGATTACTGGCCCGGAACCGTTTTTACCTTTGAACTTAAGATCGATAATGATGAGTGGCTGGATAAAGTATATGTTGTCAGCACTGCCAACGGAAGATACTCACTTGAGGCATTCAAAGACGGTTCTTCCGGCAAATGGATCGCCAGCGGAATGTTCAGTGAGGATGAAAACTATGCCCCGGCAGAGTTCCAGCTGCATTATGTGTTTAAAGAGATTACTGATGCTGACTATGCCGTAATCAATGACAATATCAATAAATACTTTGAGAATTTTACCAATTCATCAATAGAGGAAAGTCCTGTTAAACTGTCAATGGATTCTTGTAAATTGGTTGATTCGGAAGAAAGCTATGACGAGAATAGTCTTAAATACACCAACTATTCCGTATACGAAGCCGATGAACTGGGAATGGTGATCATCAATGAAACCGAATCCATGATCTCAAATGTTGAGAATACAGTCGGAGAACTCATGGAAGCAGGTTATACACTGGGTTATGATAAAGATGAGAATCCTTTTCTAATGCGTGTT